>CAYVAK010000122.1:0-5414 GCA_964448425.1 uncultured Sangeribacter sp. | reverse complement strand
CGCTCGCACACCAACACACTTTCAGTAAGGGAGGCAGCGTCATAATTCAAATATGGCGCCGCCTCCTACCTTTTTAGACGGATGTCCGGGCGAGTCGATGTGTATTTGGTAGAGAGCGAGAAATTTAGTAATTTTACATCGAATTTAAGTCGGACCGATAAGTGTACGGCGAAAGTAAAATTAGGATTTGATGAATAAAATCGCAGTTCTATTATTGCCGATGGTGATGTGGTCATCATCGACATTTGGTGTGAATCTGAGTGAGGAGGCCGATGCGCCTGCCGACTCTACTACGACTACCGCTACCATTAGCAAGCCGTATGTTAAAAAAGTATTATTCATAGGCGACAGCATGACGGGCTGGATGTCGGAGCGACTGGAGGCATATGGTCAACAAGATGGCTTCGAGGTCAGCACTGTGCTCTGGGATGGCTCTACCATCACCAAATGGGCTAAAAGTGGCAAGATTGCTTCGCTTATTTCACAATATAGCCCCGATGTAGTGTTTATCTCATTGGGCATGAATGAGCTCTTGGAACGAAACCCGGAGCAGAACCTCAAAGGCAATCTGGAAACTATTAAAAAGGCACTGGGCACCACACCCTACCTTTGGGTAGGCCCGCCATCGTGGCCCGGCAAGGGCAAGGGCGAAACGCTCAACAATTGGCTCCGCAATCAGCTGGACGCCGGCTGCTACTTCTACAGTGGTGATCTGAGCCTGCCCCGCCAGAGTGCCACAAATCCGCACCCCACCAAGGCCGCTATCCAAACCTGGATGGACAAGGTGGTGGAGTTTATACCCACCGCCGGTAAACTGAACTTTAAAAGTCTCGCAAAGCCCACAGGCGTGCAGATGACGCGCGGTAAAGTGTTTATCTACAAGAAGATGAAAGAAACTCTTTAAGTAAACATTTAATCGCCATGCTGAGTTTTGTAGCAAAATCCCGATAGGCAAATCAACGACAATACCCCCTAAAGCCATGACACCCAAGCAACAGATAGATGCCCTTCGCGAGCAAATCAACAAGCACAACTACAATTATTATGTGCTCAATGCTCCCGAAATTTCGGACAAAGATTTCGACTTCCTGCTCAAGGAGCTTGAATCCTTGGAAGCGCAGTATCCGGAATATGTGGATGAGTTTTCGCCCACTCAAAGGGTGGGCAGCGACCTCACCAAAGGCTTTGAGCATGTGGTGCACCAACGGCCCATGATGTCACTTTCCAACACCTACAGCATTGATGAAGTAGACGAGTGGTGGGGGAGAGTGTCGGCCGGCTTGGGCGGCAAGGATTTCAAAGTGTGCGGCGAGCTGAAATTCGACGGCACCTCCATATCTATCACCTACAAAGCCGGTAAGATGGTTAGAGCCGTGACTCGCGGCGACGGCACTCAGGGCGATGACGTCACTGCCAACGTTAAGACTATTAGGAGTGTACCTTTGGAGCTAATCCCCGGCACAGGCTGGCCCGATGAGTTTGAGATTCGAGGCGAGATATTAATGCCCTGGGAGAGCTTTGAGCAGCTTAATGCCGAAAGAGAGTACAACGAGGAGCCACTGTTTGCCAACCCTCGCAATGCAGCTTCAGGCACCTTGAAGCTTCAGAATCCGGCTGAAGTGGCGCGCCGTAAGCTCGATGCCCGCTTCTACTACTTGCTCGGAGAGGGCCTTCCTTCCGACAATCATCTCGACAATATGGAGGCCGCCCGCAAATGGGGCTTCAAAGTGTCGAAAAATATGCGCCTCATGAGCTCTGTAGCCGAGCTCAATGAATTTATAAACTACTGGGACACAGAGCGCAAAACCCTACCCGTTGCCACTGATGGACTGGTGTTTAAAGTCAATGAGGTGAACAATCAGCTCAACCTTGGCTACACAGCCAAGTCGCCCCGTTGGGCTGTGGCCTACAAATTCAACCCGGAGAATGCTTGCACCAAGTTGCGCTATGTGAGCTTTGAAACCGGCCGCATGGGCGTAATTACACCTGTGGCCAACCTTGAACCGGTGCTCTTGTCGGGCACCATAGTGAAGCGTGCATCACTCCACAACGACGACATAATGCGTCAGCTCGACATCCACGAAGGCGACTGGCTCTACGTGGAAAAGGGCGGCGAGATAATACCCAAAATCACCGGCGTGGAACTCTCCAAGCGAGAGGCCGGGTCGGCACCGATACAGTTCGTGAGCCACTGCCCGCAATGCGGAGCTCCATTGGTGAGGGTAGAGGGGGAGGCCGCGTGGGTGTGCCCCAATGCCGACAACTGCCGACCGCAAATCACCGGCAAGATAGAGCACTTCGCAGCCAGAAGGATGATGAACATAGACGGAATAGGCGAGGAGACTGCTACATTGCTCTTCGACAAAGGCTTGGTGAAATGCCCCTCCGATCTATACTCACTCACTGTACCTCAACTGGCAGGGCTTGATAGGATAGGACTTAAGTTGGCTCGCAAAATAATCGCCGGCATTGAGGCCAGCAAGCAAATACCGTTTGAGAAGGTGGTCTATGCGCTGTCAATACCCAATGTAGGTGAGACAACAGCCAAACGGCTTGCGCGCGCAGTAGGCTCCATGGAACGGTTGCAAGCCATGAGCGAAGCCGAGCTTACAGCCATATCCGACATAGGCCCCATCATAGCCCATTGCATCTACGAATTTGTGCACACAGAGGCTAATGAGCGCTATATAAACGCGTTGCGCGAGGCAGGTGTGCAGATGGAGATACCTCAAGAGAGCCTGGCTGGTACATCCGATAAGTTGGCCGGCAAAACAATAGTGATAAGCGGCACCTTCGCTCACCATTCGCGCGATGAATATAAAGCAATAATAGAAAGCAACGGCGGCAAAAATGTGGCCGGAATATCAAAAAAAACCGACTTCGTATTGGCCGGCGAAAATATGGGTCCGTCGAAACGTGTGAAATGTGAAACCCTCGGCGTGCCGATGCTTTCAGAATCGGAATTCCTCGAGCTCATAGACGAGCAGTAGATAAACAGCAAATGATATGTTTATAGCTTCAGAAAAAAAGAGAGAAAATATAGCTGAATATCTGCTATATATGTGGCAGATAGAAGACCTAATAAGAGCCAACAATCTTGATATTGAGAAGATTAAGGCCACAATAGTGAATCAATACAGCAACATCAGCGACGAGCAACGCTCGGAGCTCACAAAGTGGTATGAATCGCTTATCGACATGATGCGCCGCGAAGGTGTGGTGGAGAAGGGCCATTTGCAGCTCAATAAGAATGTGGTAATTGCACTTACCGACCTGCATCTGCGCCTGTTGCGAGAACCGCGCTACAGCTCATATGCCAATCAATTTTATGCCACACTGCCCTATATAGTGGAGCTGCGCGCTAAGGCCGGCGAGAGCAAAGCCGGAGAAATAGAGAGCTGCTTCACGGCTCTCTACGGAGTGCTGATGCTGCGGCTGGCCGGCAAAGAAGTTAGTGGCGACACTCTAAAAGCCATACAGCAGATTTCCAAATTCCTGGCACTCCTCTCAGCCTTCTATAAGAAGGACTATAACAACGAATTAGAATTTTCAGAATAAAATCTCTCCCGAGTTTAGATGATGAAAAGAATCTTAATAACAGGCTGTAACGGCCAATTGGGTCGCTCACTGCAACGACAGATAGCCTTGACGGGCGGTGAAGTGGAGTGCGTCGCAACCGATGTCGATACCCTCGATCTCACCGACGCCAAAGCTGTAGATGCAGCCCTGGCCCAAGGCCGATTTGATTTTGTGGTCAATTGCGCGGCTTATACAGCCGTTGACAAAGCCGAGGCACAGCCGGAAATTTGCCGCGTGGTGAATGTCAACGCAGTGGAAAACATAGCTCGCGCCGCCGCCGCCCACAGTGTCAAGGTGATACACATATCTACCGACTATGTGTTCTCCGGTGAGAATTTCCGTCCCTACCTTCCCACTGATGCCACAGCACCGCGCTCACTCTATGGCTCCACAAAACTTGAAGGCGAGCAAGCTTTACGCTCACTACTACCTGAAGACGCTGTGATAATCCGCACCGCCTGGCTCTACTCGGAATATGGTTCCAACTTCGTGAAAACAATGATTCGCCTTGGGCGCGAGAAAAGCAGCCTAAAGGTGGTGGCCGACCAGATAGGAACCCCTACCTATGCCGGCGACCTCGCCGACGCCATCATAAAAGTAGTGCTAGCCCCCGGCTGGAAGCCCGGAGTATACCACTTCACCGACGAAGGCGTGGCATCATGGTACGATTTCACTTTAGCTATCCACGAACTTAGCGGCATAACAACTTGCAAAGTGGAGCCATGCACCACCGAGGAGTATCCCACAGCAGCTTGCCGCCCGCACTATTCAGTGCTGTCAAAAGCTGCAATTAAAGCCGCCTACGGTGTGGAAGTGCCCCACTGGCGCGTGCCACTTGCCCACTGTATTAAGACACTAATCGACAATGAATTATAATACCGAAGCATTTAGCCTTCGAGAAGAAACAATACTGATAAAACAAATATGAGCACTCTGACCGACGAAATCAGCCGCCGACGCACCTTTGCAATCATCTCTCACCCTGATGCCGGTAAGACTACCTTGACCGAGAAGCTCCTCCTCTTTGGTGGTGCTATCCACGTTGCAGGCGCTGTTAAAAGCCACAAAATAAAAAAGACCGCCACCTCCGACTGGATGGAGATTGAGAAGCAAAGAGGCATCTCAGTGGCCACATCTGTAATGGGCTTTGAATACAACAACTACAAAATCAACATTCTCGACACCCCCGGTCACCAAGACTTCGCAGAAGACACATTCAGAACCCTCACCGCCGTCGACTCGGTAATTATAGTAGTCGATGTAGCCAAAGGTGTAGAGGCTCAGACACGTCGACTCATGGAGGTGTGCCGTATGCGCAACACCCCGGTAATAATCTTTGTAAACAAACTTGACCGCGAAGGTCGCGACCCCTTTGATATACTCGACGAGCTCGAAAAAGAGCTGAAAATAGATGTCCGCCCTCTCTCTTGGCCCATCAATATAGGTGCCAAATTTAAAGGAGTCTACAACATATATGAACATGGACTGGACCTGTTCACACCAAGCAAACAGACCATTAGCTCAAGAGTAGAGATAAGCGACGTAAACTCCCCTGAAGTAGACAAACTTGTGGGCGAAGATGACGCAGCCAAACTCAGAGAAGACCTGGAGATGATTGAGGGCGTATATCCCGAATTCTCCAAAGAACCCTATCGCGAGGGCAAACTCGCACCGGTATTCTTCGGCTCGGCGCTCAACACCTTCGGCGTAAAAGAGCTCCTCGACTGCTTCGTAGAGATAGCTCCGGAACCGCAACCAATCGACTCGTTAGAGCGCACAATTATGCCAAGCGAAGAAGCCTTTACAGGCTTCGTGTTCAAGATTCATGCCAATAT
>CAYVAK010000121.1:0-5422 GCA_964448425.1 uncultured Sangeribacter sp. | reverse complement strand
CCAGAGCGACTATTTTGAGGGTGTGACTCACTCAATCTGCACCCTGGAGTTTGTGCCTCACCGTCCGCTATATGAATATTTTGTGAAGGAGCTGGCCGACGAGAGCTATTGTCCCCGACAGATAGAATTTAATCGCCTTAACCTCACTTACACCGTGATGAGCAAGCGCAAGCTGCTCCAGCTGGTGAAGGAGGGGCTGGTGAATGGCTGGGACGACCCCCGTATGCCCACTCTTTGCGGCTTGCGTCGTCGCGGCTACACCCCGCAGTCGATTAAGGATTTTGTGAACCGTATAGGCTACACCAAATATGAGGCGCTCAACCATATTGAGCTTCTTGAACACAGCATCCGCGAAGACCTTAACCGCACAGCACTTCGCGCCAGTGCGGTGCAAAACCCTGTGCGCCTGGTGATTAACAATTACCCGGAGGGTGTGACCGAGACTGTGTTTATGGACAATAATCCGGAGGATGCGGCAGCCGGCCAACACGAGATGCCGTTCAGCCGCGAGCTATGGATAGAGCGCGACGACTTTATGGAGAATCCGCCCAAGAAGTTCTTCCGCATGACTCCCGGTCAGGAGGTGCGTCTCAAAGGTGCTTACATTGTGAAATGCACCGGTTGCGACAAGGACGCCGACGGCAATGTCACCACTATCTATGCCGACTACGACCCCGAGACACGCAGCGGCCTGCCAGGCTCCGACCGTAAGGTGAAGGGCACTCTTCACTGGGTGAATGTGGCCACAGCCGTTGATGTGGAGGTGCGCGACTATGACCGCCTCTTTGCGGTGGAGAATCCCTCGGCCGAAGAGGGCGACTTCCGTGAGCTGCTCAACCCCGACTCACTCAAAGTGAGAGAGCACGTGAAGATTGAGCCCTGGCTTGCCGAGCGCGCCAAGAGCGGCGATCACTATCAGTTCCAACGTCTGGGCTACTACACTGTAGACCCCGACAGCACTGAGCAACACCTTGTGTTTAATAAGACCATCGGCCTGAAAGATACTTGGGCTAAGATGCAAAAGAAATAAGAACACGGCCTTGTGTGCCGAGATTATTTTTTATTCATGCAATTTAGTCCGGATTGCCGCGAAGGTGTATCCGGGCTTTTTTAACAAATAGATTTTATGACTGACAGCAAAATAGCCTTCTTGTTTGACCTCGATGGTGTGATAATAGACAGTGAGCGCACCTACACTCGCATCTGGCAGGCCATCGATGAAGCATTTCCCACCGGAGTGAAGGATTTTGCCCGAGTGATAAAGGGCACTACACTCTACGATATTTTGGAACGCTATTTCCCTGCCGAGGTGCGCCCGGAAGTGAGGCAGCGGTGTCTCGATGCCGAGCAGCACATAAAGTTTGGTTATGAGAAGGGCGCTTTTGAGTTGCTCTCACATCTCAAGGAGCAGGGCTACCCTACGGCGCTGGTGACCAGTAGCGACGGAGTGAAGATGGGCCGACTGTGGGCTCAACTGCCCGAGCTGCGCGATATGTTTACGGCAATTGTAGATGCCGAGATGGTGACACGCAGCAAGCCCGACCCTCAGGGCTACCTGAAGGCGGCGGCACTGCTGGGCGTGGAGGCGAGCCGTTGCGCGGTGTTTGAAGACGCCTTCACCGGAGTGAGTGCTGGCCGTGCCGCCGGCGCTTATGTGGTGGGCCTCACCGCCACTTTGGGAGCCGAGAAGTTGGCCCCTGCTTCCGATCTGCTCCTCGACTCGCTGGAAGAGCTCGACCTCGACCGTCTCATCGCCACACTCTCTAATAGATAATAGTAATATTCTCTCCGTCAATAAATTAACTACAGTATGAATGCCCCGTTAGCTGAACGCCTACGCCCCCGCACTCTCGATGAATATATCGGGCAGAAACACCTTGTGGGCCCCGGAGCCATCTTGAGCTCCATGATACACACCGGCAAGATTAACTCTTTCATACTCTGGGGGCCGCCCGGAGTGGGGAAGACCACCTTGGCGCGTATCATAGCCAACACCACACAGGCGGCGTTCCACACGCTGAGCGCCGTGACTTCCGGTGTGAAGGATGTAAGAGAGGTGTTGGAGCGGTGCACGGCCGAGTCGCGTTCGCTCTTTTCCAAGTCGCGCCCCATACTGTTTATCGATGAGATTCACCGCTTCAACAAGTCGCAACAAGACTCGTTGCTCTCGGCAGTGGAGCGCGGAGTGGTGACCCTTATCGGCGCCACCACCGAGAACCCCTCTTTTGAGGTGATAAGGCCGTTGCTCTCGCGTGCGCAAGTCTATGTGCTCAAGCCGCTTGAGACCGCCGACCTTCAGCAGCTTCTGGAGCGCGCCATTACTACCGATGAGATACTCAAGAAGCGCGACATAAAGGTGGAGGAGACTGCGGCTCTGTTTCGCTATTCGGGCGGCGATGCCCGCAAGCTGCTCAACATACTCGACCTCCTGGAGCAGTCTACTCCCGAGTCGGAGCCGCTGATTATCAACGACTCAATAGTGGCCGAGCGTTTGCAGGAGAATCCGGCGGCCTACGACCGCGACGGCGAGATGCACTACGACATAATTTCGGCGTTCATAAAGTCGGTGCGTGGCTCCGACCCCGATGCAGCCATCTATTGGTTGGCCCGCATGGTGGCCGGTGGCGAGGACCCCGAATTTATAGCTCGTCGCCTTGTGATTCTCGCGGCCGAGGATATAGGCCTTGCCAACCCTAATGCGCTCTTGCTGGCCAACGCCACCTTTGACGCACTGCGCAAAATCGGTTGGCCCGAAGGACGTATAATACTTTCTGAATGTGCTGTTTATCTGGCTACATCGCCTAAGAGCAATTCCGCTTATCTGGCCATCGACGCGGCCTTGCAGGAGGTGAAAATGTCGGGCAATCTGCCTGTGCCTCTGCATCTGCGCAATGCGCCCACCAAGCTCATGAAGGAGCTTGGCTATAAGGAGGGCTACAAGTATTCGCACGACTATCCCAACCACTATTCTTCTCAGCAGTATCTGCCCGACGGCCTCACCGATGCTCGCTTCTGGCATTCGCAGCCCAACCCCGGTGAGGAGAAGATGCAGCAACGCATGGACTTCATCCGCTCGCAAGCCGGGGAATCCACCCCCTCAAAGTAATATCATCCGCCCGCCAATAGGGTGAGCCTGCTACAAAAGTAAAAGAGGCTGTGTCAAAAGAAATGACACAGCCTCTTCTTGTGTTGATGCCGGGTTGGGCGGTTATTTCACGAGGACTTTGCGGCCGTCGATGATGTAGAGGCCGGGGGTGAGGGTGTCGCTGCTTACGGGCATGCCTTTGAGGTCGTAGCATTTGGGGGCCGATGCGGGGGAGTCGACTGCTGCGCCGGAGATGCCGCTGAGGTCGGCACCTACAATGTTTAGGTTGCACCACACGGGGGCTGATTTATATGTTGCCACCGACTCTTGCGGCACATATACTGTGGAGATGTTGCAGCCGTTGAATGCGTTGGAGTCGGCTACGGTTGGCGGCTCAGGGTTACGGCTAGTCAAGGTGTCGAGCGAGTTGCAATTAGAGAAAGCTTTTATATCTATTTCGGTCACTGCCGCGGGCAGGTCGAGCGATTTCAGGGCTGTGCAGTCTTCAAATCCCGACTCTTCGATACTTGTCACAGTCTGCGGGATTTCGAGTGATTTCAGCGCGCTACATTGGTAAAAGAGTCCGTAGGAGATGGAGGTGAGAGAGGCGGGTAGGTGCACATCGGTGAGCGAAGTGCAGTACCATACTGTTTCAAGGCCGAGTGATGTGAGATTGTCGGGGAAATAGATGCTTTTCAGCGAGGTGCACCAAGCAAATGAGCCGTAGCCTTCAATACCGGTCACTGATTCGGGGATTACACATTCGGTGATAGATTCGCAACCGAAGAATGCGAATTGGCCAATGGAGGTGAGAGTGGGGGGAAGGTTGATTTCTGTCAGCGAGGAGTTGTAGCAGAACACAGCTTCGTTGAGGGCGGTGATGCCGGAGGGGATGGTGACGCTTTTCAGCGAGGAGCAGTAGCCGAAGGCGTATTCGGCAAGCGAAGTCAGCGATTCGGGCAGGTTGCATTCGGTGAGTGAGGAGCAGTAGCCGAAGCCAAATTTTCCAATGGAGGTTACAGAATTAGGGATCACGACCTTTTGCAGGGCATAGCATTTGTTAAAGCAGTAATCGGGGATGGCTGCCAGCGATTCGGGCAGCACTACCGAGGTTATTTTAGCGTTTTCGCTAAATGCTCTGTCACAAATGGTTGTCACGCCGTCGGGGACGGTGAATTCGCCTTCACGGCCGCCGGGGTAGGCTACGAGAGTGGTGAAGTCTTTGTTGTACAGCACACCGTCTTTCGATGCGAAGGCATTGTTGCCGGCCGCCACGGTGATGCGTTCAAGCGAATAGCAGTCGCAGAAGGCGTTGATTTCGATTGAGGCCAATGATTCCGGCAAATTTACCTCAGTGAGCGAGGTGCATTTGTAGAAAGCGAAAGTGCCGATGGAGGTTAAAGAATTGGAAATCACAATCTTTTGCAGGGCAGTGCAATTGTTAAAGCACCTTTCGGGAATTGATGTCAGCGATTCTGACAGGGCTACTGCTGTTATTTTGGAGCTGTCGCAAAATGCTCGGAACTCTATGGCGGTCACGCTGTTGGGGATGGTGAATTCGCCTTCACGACCGGCCGGGTAGGCTACGAGAGTGGTTATGTCTTTGTTGTACAACACGCCGTCTTGAGAAGCGAAGTCTTTGTTGTCGGCCGCGACGGTGATGCGCTCAAGTGAAGAGCAGTTGTTGAAGACGTTGATGCCGATTGAGGACACCGATTCCGGCAAATAGAGCTCTGTGAGCGAGTGGCAGTCGGCGAAGGCGCCTCTGCCGATGCTTTTCACTGAACCGGGGATGGTGATTTTAGTCAGCTTATCGCAGTCGCAGAATGCGTAAGGCTCTATCTGCTCGACGGTGGAGGGGATGGTGTATTCGCCTTCTTGAAGGCGCGGGCAGCACACTAATGAGGTGCCGTCTTTGCTGTAAAGCGCGCCGTCTTGAGCTTTGAACGCGGGGCTCTCGGAGTCGACGATGAATTCAGTGAGGGAGGTGCAACCGTAGAATGTGCCATTGCCGATGGCGGTTACCGACTTAGGTAGGGTGAACTTTGTGAGGCCGGAGCATTTGGAAAAAGCGTAGTCGCCGAAGGTGGTTACTGTCTCTGGGATGGTGATGTCGGTGAGTGAGGTGCAGCTTGTGAATGCCTCATAGCCGATTTCGGTCACCGTATAGGTGTTGTCGTCCTTTTGCACCGATTCGGGTATGACCAGGTCGCCGGCGTAGGATGGAGTTTCCATCTCCAATTGCATGTAGGTGACAGAGACAGTCTTCTCGGTTGGGGAAATGATGTCGTAGTAGATACCGTCTACATCGAAGTCGTAGGCTTGAGCGGCGATAGC
>CAYVAK010000120.1:0-5528 GCA_964448425.1 uncultured Sangeribacter sp. | reverse complement strand
ACCTTCGTGGATTTCCACTTCAAATTCGGCTGCTTCGGGGAGCACAGCCACAGTGGCTGCGGAGGTGTGGACACGGCCTTGGGTCTCGGTAGCGGGCACACGTTGCACACGATGCACACCGCTCTCATACTTCATGATGCCATAGACACCTTCGCCGGTGAGTGAAAAGATTATCTCTTTAAATCCACCTGATGCGCCCTCGGAGAAGCTGGTGACAGCGAGTTGCCAATGGTTGCGCTCGGCGAACTTCTGGTACATGCGGAAAAGGTCGCCGGCAAAAAGAGCTGCTTCATCGCCGCCTGTACCGCCACGAATCTCCACAATGGCATTCTTTGCATCGTCGGGATCTTGGGGCACAAGGAGGAGCTTGATTTCCTCTTCAGCCTTGGGTATAGCTTCTTCAGCGGCAGTGAGCTCTTCGCGCGCCATGGCACGGAGGTCGTCGTCTTGCTCTGAAGAGAGTATCTCTTGGCACTCTTGTTTTGAGGCGAGCAGGTTGCGGTAATTGCGAGTGGCGGAGGTTATCTTCTCCAGGTCGTGATATTCTTTGGTGAGTTTCACATATCGCTGCTGGTCGGCGATTACGCTTGGGTCGGTGATAAGGGTGGCCACTTCTTGGAAGCGGGCGTCAAGACCTTCGAGGCGTTGCAAAAGTGGTGTAGCCATATGGGGTTGATGGGTAAGAGGTGAAGGGTTAAGTGTGAGACCTAAAGCCTCAGAAGAGGGGGCGGTGACCTAGGCTGGAGCCGATAGTCAAACCAAGCGAGGGTCGGCAATAAAGAAAAACGACTCAACATCTTGAAGCGGATGCTGAGTCGTGTTCAGTAGCGAATCCGGGAATCGAACCCGAGTCTCGACCTTGAGAGGGTCGCGTGCTAACCGCTACACTAATTCGCCAATTTTGCCGGGGAGCTTCCTCCTCTTTGACGGTGCAAAGTTAGGCATTATTTTTGAGACAGCCAAATATTTGCGCAATTTTTTTCACATTTATGAGCTACGAGCATAATCATCAGCACATTGCGTGAGCCAATGTAGCCAAAGCTGAAGCCTTTCATATCCGCGCATTTAGCCCAAACGCCGAGCTTTACGGCATATATCAAGCCGATTTTTTTGAATCGGAAGGCCGGCGCGAAGATATGGGGGCCTACGATGGGCGTAAAAGAAAAGAGAGCGCCCGGCCCGTAAGGGAAGGTGCTCTCTTTAAGAGTTGATAAGGGAAGGAGATTACTCAGCAGCAGCTTCCTCAGCAGGAGCTTCAGCGTTTTCAGCTTCTTGAGCCTCTTTAGCAGCAGCTTCTTGAGCAGCGATGAGTTCTGCTTTCTTCTTAGCTACAGCCTCGGCCTTAGCTGCGTTTTTCTCTGTCTCAGCTTGGAGACGAAGACGAGCGGCCTCTTCTTTTTTAGCGAGTTGTTGTGCTTTGCCTGTCTCAGCTTTCTTGTCGGCTTGAGCCTTCCAAGCGTCGAAACGACGTTGTGCCTCTTCCTCTGTGAAAGCACCTTTTTTAACACCGCCACGGAGGTGTTTCATAAGGAGAACGCCTTCGTGTGAAAGGATTGTGCGCACGGTGTCGGTGGGCTGAGCACCTGTTTCTACCCAATACAAAGCACGTTCGAAATTAAGAGATACTGTAGCAGGATTAGTGTTCGGATTATAAGAACCTATCCTTTCAATAAATCTACCATCACGTGGTGCCCTGCTATCGGCGATTACAATGGGATAAAATGCATAGCCCTTGCGACCATGGCGCTGTAATCTAATTTTAGTTGCCATAAAATTTTTAATGTGTTTGAATTGGTTAATACAAGCAAGAGAGGGACCGGGGGCTCCGGGAGCGCACTCTTTTGCGCCGCAAAGGTAATGCTTTTATTTTGAATCTGCAAACATCCGGCAAAAAAGATATTTTTGAAAATATTTTCAGCTCCATTTTCAGCGCCCCGAGCCTCAGTAGTCGTGTGGCGAATAACGCGCAATAAGGTGGTAGAAAAGGATGGGTGAAGTAACGCGATAGGGCTCAGAAAAGGGCCTTGGGTGAACCTTGGGCAAAAAGTTTTGTTGTAGTGATAAAACAAATGAGCCGTGTGGGCCGTTAATTTAAATAAACAGATGGCTCCGGATGCTCTCCTCGGTGCTGTCGCAACATATGTTTACCATTGAGATGGACTTCCCGCTCAGAGAGCGGCCGTCAATATATATAGGTGTAAGAACAGCCCCCAAGGATGGCGAAGTGAGCCCTCCCCCGCCCTATCGGCACTCCTGTTTTGCAACTATATTTATGAACTCTTAAACGATTTTAGAACATGAAACCATTTGGACTCTACACTAATATGCCTAAGGGAGCAAGGCTCGCAATCGGCATTTTCTTCGTGCTTTTCTACACAGCTGTGGGCGTAGCGTTTATAGTTTGCGATTCGTTGCACTACCTGCCCACATGGGTATGCATAGCGTTTGGCTGCCTCTTGATAGTCTACGGATTGTGGCGTGGCTACCGGCTGTATAAGGGCATGAATTAAATTCAGACAACAACAATTCTTTAAATAATGAGAAAGATATTAGGAATAGCGCTATGTGCGGCTGCCATTTGCTCGGCAGCTCTTACCACCGCTTGCTCCGGTGAGAAGGATGGTAAGAAATATAATGAGGGCTCCACAGTGATGTATGCCGACGAAGGCTTCCAGAGCTTCATGGAGGAGGAGATTAATGTGTTTCAGTACCAATACAACAAGGCCTATGTGCTGCCGTTCTACACTTCGGAAGACAAAGCCATAGACGGTTTTATGAAAGACTCTTGCAATCTGCTCATCACCTCTACCCCGCTGACCAAGACTCAGATAGAATATATGAAGGCCCACAACAAGAAGATTGTGCGCCAGCAAGAGATTGGCGTGGATGCAGTAGCGCTGATTGTGAATAAGGACAACAACCTGGTGCGCCTCACCACCACCGACATTCGCGACATCCTTACCGGCAAAGTCACGCAATGGTCGCAACTCATGCGCCTCACCGGCGAGGGCAAAGCTGACACCACAGCCATTAAGGTGGTGTTTGACCGCGAAGGCTCAGCCACTGTCAACTATATGCAGCAGAAATTTCTTAACGGCGGCAACTTCCCCTCCAACGCCTACGCTCAGAAGAGCAATGCCGATGTGTTTAGAATAGTGGAGAACGACCCGTCGACAATCGGCATTATCTCAGTGAGCTGGCTAGGCGACAACCTTGAGAAACGCAGTTTCAAGGCCGTGGAAGCAAGCAACATTAACGACAAGACCATCAAAGAGCTACAAGACGAGAAGGAGCAGATAGACCAGACCTTCTCCGACAAAATAAAAGTGCTGGCCATCGGTTCAGACAAAGCAGTGTATGAAGACGACTATTATCAGCCCTACCAGGCTTATATTTTTGAGAAAGATAAATACCCGCTGGTTAGGGTGATTTACATGGTTTCATCAGCCAGTCAGGGCACAGTAGGCCACTCATTCTATAGCTTTGTAACCGGGTTTATCGGGCAGAAAATATTGGCCCGCACAGGCATATTGCCCATCAGTGTAAGCCCGCGAATAGTGGAAATCACTGAATAAGAAAAAATATTTCCGATAAAATAAACTTGCCGAGGATTCCGTTGTCAAATAAGAGAATCCTCGGCATATTTATTGTCGCGATTTTTTAATTACAATAATTTTTTGTAAATTTACGGCAAAATTCACTTGCATCTCTCCCCTCGGGCAACGGCCCCTATGAGCCCGGCGCCCCTCTACTCACAGACAGCAATCAACAACGCAACAATAAACAACCTATAAGATATGAAATCCAGACTCTTAATCTCCATTCTCCTTGCAGGAGCATCTGTAGTGCCGGCAATGGCTCAAGGCTACCGCGACGGCATAGAATACTACAAAGCTGACCGTGTGACAGAGGCTGAAGAGCTGCTGCTCCGCAACCTCAACAACGCTGACACCGACAAGGCAGCCAGCTACTACTACCTCGGCCTTATCAACATAGACCGCTACAACTACTCCGTGCGCCAGAATAAGGCTAACGCAAGCTACAAGAACGAGGCGCTGAAATACTTCAACGACGGTGTGGCCGCTAACCCCAACTACCCGTTTAACTACATCGGTCTTGGCCAACTTGACCTGCTCAACAACAGCAATAAAGCAGCCGAAGACAATTTCAAGACAGCCGAAAAGCTTGGCAAGAAGGATGCAGGTGTGCTGGCAGGCATAGCTCGCGCATACTATAATGTGAACCCCAACCTCTATGCAAAGCAGATTGACAAATATCGCGAATCGGCTAAAAAGCTGGTAGTAAGCCGTGTAGTGTCAAAGAACTCTGATTTCAAAGAGAATGACGCCGACTACTACATCTTCGAGGGCGATATGCTGTTCGACTCAGCCAACGGCAATGCCAAGATTGTAGGCGATGCGTGCAACATGTATGAGCAAGCCATCGGCATCGACCCCACCACCGGCGAGGGTTATGTGAAATATGCCGACAAATATTTCACCATCAAACGCAACGACCACGCTATTGCCAAACTGGAAGAGATGCTGAAACAGAACCCCAACTCAGCACTTGCTCAACGCGAGCTCTCAGAAAAGCTCTACAGCGACGGCCAAGTGGCTCGCGCCACCGAACAATATTCAAAGCTGATTGAAAACCCCAATCACTTTGCATCCGACGAAGTGCGCTATCTCACACTCCTCTACTTCAACAAGGACTATGAGAAAGGCTACACTCAAGCCACCAAGATACTCTCAAAAGACAGCGACAACTTCACAGCTCGCCGCTTCCAATACATCTTCGCCAACCTCTTGGACAAAGACAACAAGGTGGAGCTCGCCGAGCAACTCGTGGCTCTCAAGAGCGACAAGAACAAATTTGCTACCGGCGACTACAGCATGATAGCTACCGACTTTATCAAAGCCGGCAAAACCGACGAAGCTCTCGCACTCCTTGAGACCGGTATGAAAGACTACCCCGAAGAGAAGGGTATCCTCAAAGGTGCAGCCGATGCCTACAAGAACGCAGAAATGTACGACAAAGCAGCCGACGCCCTTTCACAATACACCGCTTCACAAGGCAGCAACGTGAATGGTCAGGACCTCTGGAGCCTCTCCAACTATGCCCTGATTGCCGGCACAAAGACCACCGATCAGACTCAAATTGACAAATATTTCAACATGTCGTCTGACGCAGCTAAACAAGCTATCGACAAATTTGCCGATGAATCGAAATATATGGCAGCAATGCGTATAGCCGATGTGGCTAAATACTCAAAGAAAGAGAGCGAAGCCCTCGCAGCCTACGAGCAGGCAGCCACACTGATGGAGAATGCCGGAGTGACCGATGACACAAAGAGCGCGAAAAACATATATCGCTACCTCACAGTGGGTTACTACAACAAGCACGACAATGCTAAGGCTAAACAATATCTGAACAAATATCTCCAATACGACAGCAACGATGCTGACATCAACAAGATAAAGAATGCATGAAAATAAAGGAGAGACCACAAATTTTAAAAACTTTAA
>CAYVAK010000119.1:0-5567 GCA_964448425.1 uncultured Sangeribacter sp. | reverse complement strand
CCGGCCGGCAACGACATCCTATACGATGACTCGCTGTGCGAGCAAGGCCGCAACTTCAACAACAAGATCTGGAACGCCTTCCGCCTGGTGAAAGGCTGGGACAGCTCTGCCGAAGTGGAGCAACCCCTCTATGCCACTCTTGCAGTAGAGTGGTTTAAGAGCAAGCTCAACGCCACCATGGCTCAAGTAGACGACCTTATGGGCAAATTCCGCATCTCGGAAGCACTGATGGCCATCTACAAGCTCTTCTGGGACGAGTTCTCATCCTGGTATCTGGAGATGATTAAACCCGCCTACGGCTCACCCATCGACAAGGCTACCCTCGATGCCACACTCGGCTACTTCGACACCCTGCTCCGCTTGCTACACCCCTTCATGCCCTTCATCACCGAAGAGCTTTGGCAACACCTTGAGGAGCGCAAAGAGGGCGACAGCATCATGCTCGCCACCCTTCCCAAAGCCGCAGAGCCCAACGAGAGCCTCATTGAAGAGGTGGAGAGGGTTAAAGAGATTGTGGCCGGTGTGCGCACCATACGTCTGCAAAAACACATCGCCACCCGCGAGCCACTCACTCTTCAAGTGCAAGGCGCCCACAACTCCGAGCTCGACCCCATCATCCTGAAAATGGCCAACTTGGAGAGCATCAAGGCCGTCGACGCCAAAGACTCAACCGCCGTTTCATTCCGCTGCGGAGCCACCGAATATAGTGTGCCCCTGGCAGGCTGTATAGACAGCGAAGAGGAGCTCGCCAAGCTGCGTGCCGACCTGCAACGCTTCCAAGGCTTCTTGGCCGGCGTTGAGAAGAAACTCGCAAACACCCGATTTGTGGAAAATGCACCCGAAGCCGTTGTGGCCCTCGAACGCAAAAAACGCTCCGACGCTATGGAGAAGATTGCCGCCATCGAGGCTTCAATAGCCGCATTAAGCAAATAAACCAGATACACAAAGCGGGATGTAGCAGCCCCGTGGGCACACCCCTAACTTAGGAGCCCTTACATCCCGCTTCTCTCTTTTCAACTACCGGAAACACCATTCAATTAGTGGACAACACAGAATCAGAACCGTAAAAACTCTCCGTAAATGCCATGAAAAAGATAACCTTAACCGCGGCTCTTGCAGTCGCCACACTGAGCGCAACAGCAGCCACCACATGGCTCACAAGCTTCAAAATGCGCCCCGCCTTAGAGCTCTCGGAGCCGATGCTAATCGACTCTATCGACGCCAAAGGCAACAAGTATGACCCCGCTTCACTGCTCAACATAGCTCGCACCACCGAGTTTGAGAAAGGGGGCTACACAGTAGTAAAAGCGGCAGCCGACACACTGCCCCTTACCCTCTCTACAAGCAAAACAAAAAGCACCTCAGCCTACAGAATCTACGACATTCAAGCCCCGCTGCGCGCCGAGCGATTTGCCAAAGGAACTCTTAAAGTAGAGTCGCCCCTGCGATTCAAACTGTTTGTAGACGGCAAAGAGATGCTCACCGCAACCGAGGCCGGCAGCAAACAACGCACACTGTCCCTCACCCTCCATCCGCAAGCCGACTACGACATCACCCTGCGCCTGCTCGACATTCCCGCCGATGAAGCGAACCCGGAAGTGAAAGTGAGCTTCGAGCCGGACACCGAATATGCCGACATCACCATAAACAGCAGCGCCGAAATGCCTCGCCGATTCTCAATCGCCGACACCGAATTCAGCAGCAAAGTCACTTCTGTGTCAGTCTCCCCAGATGGCAATTGGCTGCTTTACACCATCACCACCAAGCACTCTCCCGAACAAACAGAATACAATGTGGCCCTGCGCAACCTGCGCACCGGCAACACCATAGAGCTCGACCCCGACCTGCGCGCACAGTGGATGCCTCGCAGCTCACAGCTCACCTTCTCGCTCAAAAACGGCGACTACTACGACATCTACTCCATGGACCCCGCAACCCTTAAACGCACCCTGCGCGCAAAAAGCTTGCAAGAGCCCACATTCTTCTGGAACTCCGACGAATCGAAAATCTACTACTACGTCACCGTGCCCGGCCCGAAAGATGAAGGCCCGCTCCACCGCATAGGAATGCCCGACGACAGAATCCCCGGCAACAAAGACGTGTACTACGTAATGGAGTATGACCCCGCCACAGCCGTGGGCCGACAGCTCACCTCCGGCTCTCAAAACAGCGCTATCTACGACTTCCACCCCACCAAGAGCTCCACAATGCTGGTCTACACCGGCAAGACCAACACCACTTGGCCCTTTGTTGAGAACTCTCTCTTTGAATATGACACCCGGACCGGTGCGGTAGACACCATAGCCCCCTCAGTGGCTTATCTGGCCAACGCCACCTACTCGCCCGACGGCTCAAAAATACTGATTCTGGCCGGTCCCTCCGACTTCGACGGCATAGGCAACACCTCGGGCTACGAGATACCCAACGACTTCGATATGCAGCTCTTCATCTACGATCGCAAGACCCGCAATGTGGAGTGCATAACCAAAGATTTCGACCCGGCAATCGACGGCCCCGTGTTCTGGAATAAAGCCGACGGCAAAATATATATGCGCGCCGCCAAAGGATTCACCGAGCGAATATTCAGCTACGACCCCTCAAGCCGCAAATTCGCAGAGCTGCCGCTCAGCATCCCCAACGTTAACCTATTCTCAGTCTCCAACAACGCAGCCGGCCAACTCGCCTACGTGGGCACCTCAACCGACAACTTCGGCGAAGGCTACACCTACAACCTGCGCACCGGCAAAGAGACCCTTATAGCCAACCCGGATGCCGACCGACTCGGAGAAATTGAAATGAGCAAATATGAGCGCTGGACATTCACAGCCACCGAATCAGGCTCCGAAATTGAGGGCTACGCCATTTATCCCCCCGACTACGACCCTGCAAAAAAATACCCCCTGATAGTCTACTACTACGGCGGCACCCTGCCCACACAATTCTCCCTCACCACCCCCTACAATCCCCAACTCGCTGCCGCTCGCGGCTACATGGTGTATATGCTCAACCCCTCCGGCACCACCGGCTACGGGCAGGAGTTCTCAGCCCGCCACGTGAACGCCTGGGGTAAATACACCGCCCAAGAAATCATAGAAGGCACCAAGAAATTCTGCGAAGCCCACCCCGCAGTCGACACCTCAAAGATTGGCTGCATCGGCGCCAGCTACGGCGGATTCATGACCCAGTATCTGCAAACACTTACCGACATATTTGCCTGCGCTGTGAGCCACGCCGGCATCTCCAACGTCACCTCCTACTGGGGCGAAGGCTACTGGGGCTACAGCTACAACGCTGTGGCAGCTGCCAAATCCTATCCTTGGACCGACCCCGAACTATTCACCAAACAGGGCTCCCTCTTCAACGCCGACAAAATCCACACCCCGCTGCTGCTGCTCCACGGCACCGCCGACACCAATGTGCCTATAGGCGAAAGCATCCAGCTCTTCAACGCCCTGCGCCTGCTGGGCCGCGAAGTGGAATTTGTGACCGTAGAAGGCGAAAACCACATCATCACCGACTACAACAAACGTCGCCTCTGGAACGACACCTACATGGCCTGGTTTGCCAAATGGCTCCAAGACGACCCGCGCTGGTGGAACTCCCTCTACCCCGACAGCAAGAAATAATCGGTTAGACCCCGCTGCACAAAATGTAGCGACCAACCATCGCCGACACCCATAAAAGAGGTGTGTGGACCCCTTCCCCCAAGGAGAGGCCACACACCTCTTTCTCACTTTGTACCCTCAGGGCCTCCATTCGATGGAAAAAGTTGACAAAAAGAGACAAAGGAAGTGCGAAGGAACTTGTTTTTTATCAGCATATAGGAGCAAATCTCAGAATAAATTGCTAACTTTGCGAGTTAAAACTTCATAAACGAACACAAAATGGGAAAAGCCGAAACGGTAGAAAAATATATCGACGAGTTTCTGAAAGGAAAGACCGACGAACAAAGGGCCAAATTCATGGCCAAAGACCTGCGCAAGCAGTATTCCTCCATCATGCAATGGAGGAGCAAAGAGCGCCGCGCAAAAAATCCCGCTCCTTCGGGAGTAGAGATTGTGCAGACACTGGCAAAGATGCGCCAAGCCATTGTGGCATCTAAAGATATCACCGATGCCGAATGTAAGTCCATTCGCGCCGAGATAGACCAGCTGTCGGTGGCAATCAAGACCTATGAGGATGAGCAGCGCCAACGTCGCATCCGCGAACTCGAAGAGAAAAAAGAAGAAATCACACGCGAGCTCCAACGCCTCAGAGGCAACGAGCCCGGCCTCTTCGACTCCCTGGCCGAAGAGGGCGAAAGCATGTTTTAACTTCTCACCGTGGCAAAAACACTTTGGCTAATTCCAAAAATATAGCAAGACTACTAAAATGTATAGAAGCAAGACTTGCGGAGAGCTTCGCCTCTCCGACGCCGGCAAAGAGGTGAAACTCGCCGGCTGGGTGCAACGCACTCGCAAAATGGGAGGTATGACATTTGTCGACCTACGCGACCGATACGGCATCACTCAAATAGTGTTTAACAACGAAGTCAACGCACCTCTGTGTGAAGAGGCCAACCACCTTGGCCGCGAATTTGTGGTGCAGGTAATCGGCACAGTAGCAGAGCGTAGCAGCAAAAATGCTTCGCTGCCCACAGGCGAAATAGAGATTATAGCCAACGAGCTTAAAGTGCTCAACAAGAGTGAGGTGCCCCCCTTCACCATTGAAGAGAACACCGACGGTGGCGACGACCTCCGCATGAAATATCGCTATCTTGACCTGCGCCGCGCCAACGTGCGCTCCAACCTGGAGCTCCGCCACAAAATGGCCTTTGAGATTCGTCGCTACCTCGACGCTCAAGGATTCCTGGAGATTGAGACTCCGGTGCTGGTGAAATCCACCCCCGAAGGTGCCCGCGACTTTGTGGTGCCCTCACGCATGAACCCCGGCGAATTCTACGCCCTGCCGCAGTCGCCCCAGCTCTTCAAGCAGCTGCTGATGGTGAGCGGCTTCGACCGTTATTTCCAACTCGCAAAATGCTTCCGCGACGAAGACCTTCGCGCCGACCGTCAGCCTGAGTTCACACAGGTAGACTGCGAAATGAGCTTCGTGGAGCAGGAAGATATCATAGAAATGTTTGAAGGTCTGGTGAAACACATCTTCAAATATGTGAAAAACATAGACTTCACTGAGCCGTTCCCGCGCATGACATGGGCCGATGCCATGAAGCTCTATGGCTCCGACAAGCCCGACATCCGCTTCGGAATGCAATTTGTGGAGCTCACCTCTCTGGTGAAAGGCAGCGGCTTCTCAGTGATGGACGACGCACAAGCCACCATAGGCATCTGCGCTCCCGGCTGCGCCGGCTACACCCGCAAACAGCTCGACGAGCTCACCGAATTTGTGAAACGTCCCCAAGTAGGTGCCAAAGGCATGGTGTGGGTGAAAATCAACGAAGATGGCAGCATCAAGAGCTCTGTGGGCAAATTCTTCACCGAAGAGCAGCTCAAAGAATGGGCTAATAAGATGGGCTCTCGTTTTGATAGTATTCTTACACGAAAAGCGTACCGCAGAGCCTCGCGAAA
>CAYVAK010000118.1:0-5839 GCA_964448425.1 uncultured Sangeribacter sp. | reverse complement strand
CTTTTCTACCTCGAAGTTTTGGGCTATTTTCTCAAGGAATTGAGCCGGTGTGAGGCCGTTGAGGTCTTTCACCACGCGGTTGTAGTCGATGATTCTGAGGTGAGAAGCGGGGAAAGCTACAGCCAGGAAGTAGTTGTATTCTTCGTCGCCTTTGTGGTTTGGGTTTTGGCGGGCTTTTTCGGCGCCTACGAGGGCGGCGGCGGCGCTGCGGTGGTGGCCGTCGGCTATGTAGAGGCTGTCGATTTTTGCAAATTCTTCGGTGATTTTGGCTGTGATAGCGTCGTCGTCAATCACCCAGAAGGTGTGGCCGAAGCCGTCGGGGGCAACAAAGTCGTATTCGGGCTCGCCGGCTGTCACGGTCTTGATGATTTCTTCAAGGGCGGGGTTGTCGTGGAAAGCGAAGAACACGGGCTCAACGTTGGCGTTGTTGATGCGCACGTGTTTCATGCGGTCTTCCTCTTTGTCGCGGCGGGTGAGCTCATGCTTTTTGATGCGGCCTTCCATGTAGTCGTCTACCCAGGCAGCCACTACGAAGCCGTATTGAGTGCGGCCGTCCATGGTCTGTGCGTAGATGTAGTAGTGCTCTTTTTCGTCTTGCACCAGCCAGCCGTTTTGCTGGAAGGCGTTGAAGTTTTCCACAGCTTTATTGTACACTTTCGGATCATGCTCATCTGTGCCGGGAGCGAAGTCGATTTCCGGTTTGATGATGTGGTAGAGCGACTTGGGGTTGCCTTCAGCTTCTTTGCGAGCTTCTTCGGAGTTGAGCACGTCGTAGGGGCGTGACACCACTTCTTCTACCATTGATTTAGGAGGACGCACCCCCTTGAAAGGTTTTACTTTTGCCATTTCGTTGAAATTTTTCTTTAATTGGTATTATGGGAGCTGCCGCGTTTGTGCGGCGGGTAGGCGCATGGCTGTGGCAGCTCCGGATTTAGGTTTATTAAAATATGTGTGTTCGTAGGGCCGTTTAGAGTGGCTTACGTACGATGGTCTGTTTGCGGTCGGGGCCTACGCTCACTATGTAGATAGGTGTGCCGAGTTGTTTTTCCAGGAAGTCGATGTAGTTGTTGAATTTCTCGGGAAATTCTGATGCATCGGTGAGGGTTGAGAGGTTGGTGAGCCAGCCGGGCATTTCTTCGTAAACGGGTTCAATTTGCTCGTCGGAGGCGTCGAAGGGGAATTCGCCGGTGGTTTGGCCGCCTATCTTGTAGGCCACGCAGGCTTTGACGGTTTCAAATGTGTCGAGCACGTCGCTCTTCATCATGATTAGGCGGGTCACGCCGTTGATCATGATAGCGTAGCGCAGGGCCACCAAGTCGATCCATCCGCAGCGGCGTTCGCGTCCGGTCACAGCGCCGTATTCGTGGCCTATGTCGCGGATTTTCTTGCCGGTCTCGTCGAAGAGCTCGGTGGGGAAGGGGCCGCTGCCCACACGGGTGCAGTAGGCTTTGAATATGCCGTAGACTTCGCCGATGCGTCGGGGGGCTACACCCAGGCCGGTGCAAGCGCCGGCGGTCACAGTGTTGGAGGAGGTCACGAAGGGATATGAGCCAAAGTCTACATCGAGCATTGTGCCTTGTGCACCTTCGCAGAGCACTTTTTTGCCCTCGTCGATGGTTTGGTTCACATAGTATTCGGAGTTTATGAGGTCGTATTCGCGCAGATAGTCGCAGGCTTTGAGCCATTGCTGTTCGAGTTCTGCAATGTCGGTGTCGCCGCCAAGGCGTTCTATCATGGCTATGTGGCGTTTTTTTGCGGCCTCATATTTGGCGCTGAAGTTGTGGTCAAGGTCGCCCACACGCAGGCCGTTGCGTGAGATTTTGTCGGTGTAGGTCGGGCCTATGCCTTTGCCGGTGGTGCCGATTTTGGCGGCGCCTTTAGCTTTCTCGTTAGCTGCATCGAGCTTGCGGTGGGTGGGCAGTATGAGGTGGGCTTTGCGTGAGATTTTGAGTATTTTTTTCAGCTCTACGCCGCTGGCCTCAAGTGCTTGGGCCTCTTCCATGAAGAGCACCGGGTCGAGCACCACACCGTTGCCGATTATGTTGGTGGTGTTGGCTTGGAACACGCCCGAGGGTATGGAGCGCAACACGTATTTTTTGTTTTCAAATTCGAGTGTATGGCCGGCGTTTGGTCCGCCTTGGAATCTTGCAACTACATCGTAGCGTGGGGTGAGAACGTCTACTACTTTGCCTTTTCCTTCGTCTCCCCATTGGAGACCTAATAGCACATCAACTTTCATTTTCTTGTGTAATCCTTATTTTAAATGGTTAATCGTTTTTTGCTTCTATAGCTTTGGTTTTGCGTCGCATTTTTCGGCTGCAAGCGCCGCACACTCCGTAGATGCATGCCGACCAGTAGGCGGGCTCAAATGAGGAGTAACGTTTGCCGTTCAGGAGCTCGGGGAGGTGGTCGCCTTTGTCGTCTACTTCTTGAATTTTGCCGCAGCGGGTGCAGATGAGGTGGATATGGTTGCCTTTGGCTGGCTCGTAGCGGCTTTCGCCTGAGCCAAACTGATGGCGTGTGAGCACTCCGCTTTGCACTAGGATGTCGATGGTGTTGTAGACGGTGGCGCGGCTCACATGATAGGAATCGCTCTCCAGGGCGCTGTGAAGCTCCTCTACACCGAAGTGCTGACCGATTTGCCAAGCTTTCTTTAGGATGGCAAATCGCTCGGGAGTCTTGCGTAATCGCTTCTGTTCCAGGAATCGATTAAACGTTTTTACAGCCGATATGTAGCTTTCCTGCTCTTTCATGCGGTGGTGCTTGCTGTGCGGCTCCGGGGCCTTGGAGTGGCCTTTGAGCTCGGGCTTCGGCCCGTTTTTACAGCGCACTGCAAAGTTAGTTATTAACATTCGCATTTCCAAATCCGCATGGGCTATTTTGCTGCTATTTTAGCCCCTTTTGCTGCTTTTTGTGGAACGGGGTCTAAGTGTGGCTGCGGGGCTTATTCTCTTTGATGGCGCGGGATGTCGACGTTGTGGCTGTCCAGCACTCGGGTGGCTGAGCTTTCAAAGGTGTGCCACCAGCCCTGTTGGCCGGAGGGGATGCGGGTGGCTTCCCAAGAGGGTATCACCTGATAGTTGGTGCCTTCGCCGTGGGGCTTGGCTGCGTAGAAGGTGTCGTAGGTGGCGCCCAGGAAGTGCACATCGCCACTTTCGTCGCGCTCTATCTCGCACCACACCATGGCGCCGCCGCGAGTGTCGCCGGTCTTCATATTGGAGATGAAGTTGCCCAGACTATACACTACGGGCACTCGTTTGCCGCTCTTGGCGGTGACCACTTTCATGGGTTGCACCACATGAGGGTGACCGCCTATAATCATGTCGACACCTTGGTCTATGAGCCAGTTGGCGAGGTCGCGTTGGGAGGCGTTTTCGGTGAGCTGATATTCCACCCCCCAGTGCACGCACACCACTATGAATTCGGCTCCGGCGCTGCGTGTGCGCTCTATCTCTTTGGCCATGGCGGGGCGGTCGATGAGGCATACTTCGGCGCCGTCTTTGGCGGTGATGCCGTTGGTGCCGTAGGTGTAGTTGAGAAATCCGATTTTAATGCCGTTGATGTCGGTGATGAATGGCACCTCTTTGGCTCTTGCAGCGGCATTGCGGTAGGTGCCGATGTGGGCTATTGAGAGGCTGTCGAGCACAGTGATGGTGCGTCGCAGGCCGTAGTCGGAGCGGTCGAGGGTGTGATTGTTGGCGGTGAGGAAAAGGTCGAATCCGGCACGGCGCAGCTCTTCGGCAAAGCTGTCGGGCGCGGAGAAGCAGGGGAAGCCGGTGTAGCCGCCTTTGCCTCCGCCAAGCGGGGTCTCAAGGTTGACCACAGCGTAGTCGGCGCTTTGGATTGCGGGTGCTATCAGGGTGTAATAGTCGGAGAAGTCGTAGGCACCGGTGGCTTTGCCGAGCTCTTTGGCACGGTCTATCTGGTCTTGATGTGCCATGGCGTCGCCCACAAAGAGGAGTGTGGCCCGGGCCGGTCCGTGCGTTTCGGCCTCGTCGGCTGCTTGTTGCGCTGCCGATATGGAGTCGGCGGTAGATTGCTGTGAGGGGGCGCAGCTGAGAGGAAAGGTGCCTGCTATGGCTATTAGTGAGCCCCAAAGGATGTGATGTATGTTCATGTGTTAAGCTTTTCGGTGGGTATTGGTGCCCTTGTGGGGAGGGGCGGCCCTTGGTTTTTCCTTATTTAAAGTGTAACCGATTCCCGTCGGCAGCGGCTTTTGGGGTGCCGGCATTGACGGGAATCGGACTATGGGGTTATGGTTGGTTTAGTATATGCCACCTTGGCGAGCGAGCAAGGTGTTCTTCATCAGAGAGCAGATGGTCATGGGGCCTACACCTCCGGGCACCGGGGTGATGAAGCTGCATTTAGGCGCCACGTTTTCAAAGTCGACGTCGCCGCTGAGGCGGAATCCGCTTTTGCGTGAGGCGTCGGGCACACGGGTGGTGCCTACATCTATTACAGTGGCACCCTCTTTCACCATGTCGGCTTTCAGGAAAGCGGGTTGGCCCAGTGCTGCTATTATGATGTCGGCTTGCAGGCAAATCTCTTTGATGTTGGGGGTGCGAGAGTGGCACACGGTGACAGTGCAATCGCCCGGGTTGGCTTTCTGCATCAGCAGGGTGGCTATCGGCTTGCCCACTATGTTGCTGCGGCCGAGCACTACGGCGTGTTTGCCGCGAGTGGGGATTTGGTAGCGGTCCAGAAGGTCGATGATGCCGCTGGGGGTGGCTGAGCGGAAGCAGGGCAGGCCTATGCTCATGCGGCCTACGTTGACGGGGTGGAAGCCGTCGACATCTTTAGCGGGGTTGATGGCTTCGGTGACGGTCTGCTCGTTGATGTGGGCCGGCAGAGGGAGTTGCACTATGAAGCCGTCCACGTCGGGGTCGGCGTTCAGTCGTTCTATCTCTTTGAGCAGTTGCTCTTCGGTGATGTCGTCTTCGAAGCGCAGCAGGGTGCTTTTGAATCCGCATTCGGCGCAGGCTTTCACTTTGTTGGCTACGTAGGTTTCGCTGCCGCCGTCGTGGCCTACAAGGATTGCTGCAAGATGGGGTTCGCGTTGGCCTGATGCTTTCATCGAGGCTACTTGTGCTGCTATTTCGGCTTTGATTGCCGCAGCAGTGGCTTTACCGTCAATTAGTGTCATTTTGGGGGGAGGATAATTAATTTGCTTATATGAGAGAAAAGGGGGCGTGAGGAGAGAGGTGAGGGGTGGAGGAGTGGCTATCTGCCGCGCATTTGTTTTTGCTGCTGGCGCATCTGGTTGAGCATCTTCATTGCTCCGGCTTTGTTGCCGGTGGCCAGACGCATCATTTTGCGAGTTTCTTCAAATTGCTTGAGCAGACGGTTGACTTCCACTATGGTGGTGCCGGAGCCTTTGGCTATGCGTTGGCGGCGGCTGCCGTTTATGATTTCGGGGTTTTGACGCTCGTAGGGGGTCATGGAGTTGATGATTGCTTCGATGCCCTTAAATGCAGAGTCGTCGATGTCGAGGTTTTTGATTGCTTTGCCCACACCGGGTATCATGGAAGCGAGCTCCTTGATGTTACCCATCTTCTTGATTTGCTGAATTTGCTTGTAGAAGTCTTCGAAGTCAAATTTGTTGCGGCGGATTTTCTCTTCGAGTTTCTTGGCTTCTTTCTCGTCGTAGATGGCTTGTGCGCGTTTTGCAATCTCCACGATGTCGCCCATGCCCAGGATACGGCTTGCCATACCTTCGGGGTTGAACTCTTGGATGTCGTCGAGCTTCTCGCCGGAGCCTATAAATTTGATGGGCTTATTGACTACGGTTCTGATTGAGAGGGCTGCACCGCCGCGGGTGTCGCCGTCGAGTTTGGTGAGC
>CAYVAK010000117.1:0-5932 GCA_964448425.1 uncultured Sangeribacter sp. | reverse complement strand
GCCGTCGAGAAGTGATGAAATACACCAAAGAGTGGACCGACCTGACCCACAAAAGTGGCCATAGGGTGGATCGTGAGAACCCCTACATCACCTACGACTACCGCTACATAGAGTCAGTGTGGTGGCTACTCAAAGAGCTTTACAAGAAAGGCTACCTATATAAAGGTTACACCATACAGCCCTATTCACCCGCAGCCGGCACCGGTCTGAGCAGTCACGAGCTCAATCAGCCCGGATGCTATCGCGACGTGAAAGACACCACCGTCACCGCCCTCTTCCGCATCCTCGAGCCCAAAGCCGAGATGGAAGGGTGGGGCACACCTTACTTCATAGCTTGGACCACCACCCCCTGGACCCTCCCCTCCAACACCGCACTCTGCGTGGGCCCGTCGATAGAATATTGTGCCGTAAACACCTACAACCCCTACACCGCCGAGAAGATCACAGTAGTGCTCGCAGTAGACCGCCTGAGCGCCTACTTCAAAGCCGAGGGCGAGAAGGCCGAGAAGGCCGATATGGACCAATACAAGCCCGGCGACAAGATTGTGCCCTGGAGAGTAGTGGCCCGCTACCCCGCATCCGAGATTATCGGCATGCGCTACGCTCAGCTCATGCCCTGGGTGAAACCGGTGGAGAAGCTCAGCGACCTTAGCGCCGACTATGTGAAAGCCGAAGCTGTGGCTCACCCCGAGCTGGTGTTTGAAGTAGAGGGCGACAAATTTGTGGAGCTGTCGCACAAAGCCTTCCGTGTGATACCCGGCGACTATGTCACCACTGAAGATGGTACCGGCATAGTGCACATAGCACCCACATTCGGTGCCGACGACGCCAAGGTGGCTAAAGCTGCCTCTGTGCCGCCCCTATTCATGATCAACACCAAAGGCGAAACCCGCCCTATGGTAGACCTGCAAGGTAAATACTACAACCTTAGCGACCTTGCTCCCCAATTCACAGAAAAATGTGTCGACACCACACTCTATAAGCACCACGAAGGCGCGTTTGTGAAAAACGCCTACGACCCTCGCTTCAATCAAGGCGGCCGCTACGATGCTCAGGCAGCCGAGAAAGCTGAAGACCTCAACATAGTGATATGCCTGGAGATGAAGCAAGCCGGCGAAGCCTTCCGAATAGAGAAACACACTCACAACTATCCCCACTGCTGGCGCACCGATAAGCCCGTGATCTACTATCCTTTGGACAGCTGGTTTATCCGCACCACCGCTGTGAAAGAGCGCCTCATGGAGCTCAACAACACCATAAAATGGAAACCCGCTGCCACCGGTGCCGGCCGCTTCGGCAAGTGGCTCGAAAACCTCCAAGACTGGAACCTCTCGCGCTCGCGCTACTGGGGCACCCCGCTCCCCATCTGGCGCACCGAAGATGGACAAAGCGAACTTTGCATAGGCAGCTACGCCGAGCTCTACGCCGAAATAGAGAAATCGGTGGCCGCCGGCTTCATGAAGCAAAATCCCCTCAAAGAAAAAGGCTTCAAGCCCGGCGAAATGACCGCTGAAAACTATGCCGACATTGACCTCCACCGTCCGTATGTAGACAACATAGTGCTCTGTAGCCCCGACGGCAAACCGATGCGTCGTGAGCTCGACCTCATCGACGTATGGTTCGACTCCGGCGCCATGCCCTATGCTCAAATCCACTATCCCTTTGAAAACAAAGAGGCCTTCGACTCACGCGAGCTCTATCCCGCCGACTTCATCGCCGAAGGTGTGGACCAGACTCGCGGTTGGTTCTTCACCCTCCATGCCATAGCCGGAATGGTGTTCGACACCATCAGCTACAAAGCCGTGATTTCCAACGGCCTGGTGCTCGACAAGAACGGCAACAAGATGTCGAAACGCCTGGGCAACGCCATCGACCCCTTCTCCAACATAGAGAAATACGGTAGCGACCCGGTGCGTTGGTACATGATTGAAAACTCCCAGCCTTGGGACAACCTCAAATACGACGAAGAGGCAGTGGGCGAGACCTCTCGCAAACTCTTCTCAACCCTCTTCAACACATATAAATTCTTCGCGCTCTACGCCAATGTCGACGGCTTCACAGCCACCGAAGAGCAAGTAGACTTCGCATCGCGCCCCGAGATTGACCGCTGGATACTCTCCCTGCTCAACTCCCTCATAGCCGATGTCGATGCAGCTCTTGCCGACTACGAGCCCACACGAGCAGCCCGCGCTATATCCACATTCGTGGGCGACCACCTCTCCAACTGGTATGTGCGCCTCAACCGCCGTCGCTTCTGGGCCGGCGAGATGGATGCCGATAAGCTCTCCGCTTATCAGACCCTCTACACCACCCTGCGCACCGTGGCTCAGCTCATGGCTCCCTTCGCACCATTCTACGCCGACAAGCTCTACTCCGACCTTGTAGCCCCCGTGGAGGGTGCCGACTATGTCACCGTCCACCTCTCAGCCTTCCCCACTCCTCAGCAGGCTTTCATAAGCAAAGAGCTCGAGGAGCAAATGAGCCTGGCACAGGAGATCACCTCATCAGTGCTCGCTCTGCGTCGCAAAGTCAACATCAAAGTGCGTCAGCCGCTGCAAACACTTCTGGTGCCCGTCACCGGCAGCAACCAGCGCACCATGCTCGAGGCAGTGAGTCGACTCATTGTGGGTGAGGTCAATGTCAAAGAGCTCAAAATTGTAGACAACGAAGAGAGCGGCCTGGTGAAACGCGTAAAAGCCGACTTCAAGAAGCTCGGCCCACGCTATGGCAAAATCATGAAGCAGCTCGGCGCCGCAATCAAAGAGATGCCTCAAAGCGCCATCGCCACCCTCGAAAGAGATGGCCAATACTGCTTCGCTGAGCTTGAAGGTGCACCCGTAGTGACCACCTCCGATGTGGAAATCATACCCGAAGATATCCCCGGATGGCTCGTGGCCAACGACGGCGACATCACAGTGGCACTCGATGTCACCCTCACCGAAAGCCTCAAAGCCGAAGGCCTGGCTCGCGAACTTGTGAACCGTATCCAGAACATTCGTAAATCAAGCGGCTTCGACATCACCGACAAAGTAGACGTGAAAATTAGCAGCCTGCCCCAAACCGAGCAAGCCCTAAAAGCGTTTGGTAATTATATCTCCTCACAGGTGCTCGCCGAGACCCTCGAAGTCACCGCCGCAATGCCGGCCGACGAGGCAGTGCAGCAGCTCGACATCGACGACCTTAAGGTGAGCGTCTTGGTGAAAAAGATAGCCAAATAACCCCCTGAACTTCAACCTACATAATCTATATATCATGAGCACAAAACGATACAGCGATGCCGATCTCCAAGAATTTAAAGAGCTGATACTCGAAAAATTAGCAAAAGCGCAAGCTGAATATCAATCATTGGTGGGCAATGTCAACAACCACACCGGCAACGGCGATGCCGACACTGCCCCCACCTTTAAAGCCCTCGAAGAGGGCGCCAACACATTGGGCAAGGAGACCAATGTGCATCTCGCCCGCCGCCAAGCCGACTATATAGCCAAGCTTAAGGCAGCCCTGGTGAGAATAGAAAACAAAACCTACGGCATCTGTAGAGTCACCGGCGAGCTGATACCCAAAGGTAGGCTCAGGGCTGTGCCCCATGCCACACTCTCCATAGAGGCCAAAAACAAGTAATGACAACGAATGCGAATTTCTAAAGGTGCTCTGGCGGCTATTATCATCGTAGCGGTGATATTAGCCGACCAGATACTTAAAATATGGGTCAAAACCCATTTCTATATCTCCGAAGACCTCCCCATCACCTCCTGGTTCCACCTCAAATTTATCGAAAACAACGGTATGGCCTTCGGCCTTGAGCTCTGGAACAAGCTGGTGCTCACCTTCGGCCGCATCCTCGCCGTGGGATTCTTCCTGTGGTTTATCATCAAAGCCAAGGCTGTGGCCTCGCTGCGCAAAGGATTTATCATTGCCGCCTCACTGATCACTGCCGGTGCTGCCGGCAACATTTTCGACTGTGTGTTCTACGGCGTGATATTCTCCAACCCCTTCCCCCCGGAACTGGCGCAGCTCCTCCCCCCCGACGGCGGCTACTCCACTTGGTTTGAGGGTAGGGTGGTGGATATGCTCTACTTCCCCTTCTTCACAATCAATATCGGCGGCCACCAATGGGAGTTCTTCCAATACATCTTCAACATCGCCGATGCTTCAATCTGCGTAGGTGTGGCCCTCCTCGCCCTCTTCTACACCAAAGACCTCTCCACAGCTTGGCACGCCATCTTCCCCTCAAAGAAAGCCGCCGACGCTTCGCCCGCTTCCGGCGACACTGCTACTACCGCTGCCGGCAACGATGAGGCCCAAGCACCCACTCACACCCCCGACGAGAAATAGCCACACACACCACCACACACACATGAACGCTTTTATGTATGCTGACCGCTAAAACGCTTCATAAATCACACCATCACCCCTTGCGAACAGCCCTACCGCTCTTGCAAGGGGTGGCCCTTATTCTCCTCGCTTCATGCTCCCAGCGCCCCGAAACTGTGCTCTCCGACAAAGAGATGACCTCTCTGCTCGTAGACCTCACTGAAGCCGACGCCTACGCAGCCCTCGACCGCAACTATGCCCTCAACGATGTGAACCGTCGCAACCTGCGCGCCTCAATACTCAAAGCCCACGGAGTCACCGAAGCTAAATTCAATGCTACACTCGACTGGTATGGCCACCACATTGATGATTACCGCGACCTTTACGACGACGTTATCGACCGCATAAAACGCGACTCACAAGCCCCGCAACAGCAACTTACATCTACCGATGGCAACCTCTGGACCGGTGCGCAACGCCTGGCTGCAACCAATCTTGACAACACTACAGTGATGACTTTCGAGCTTGGCGCCGGAGTAGTGAAAGCCGGCGAAACCCTCCAATGGCAATTCTCAACCTTCAACGCCAACGGTCAGCTCAAAGCCGTTATGGCCGCCGACTACACCGATGGCACCCACGAATTTGTGTCGCGTACATTCTCCCACTCCCCGCAAGTCACCCTCTCCATGCGGCTCAAGCCCGACAAAACCGCCACTCGAGTGTTTGGCTACACCCACTATAAACCGGTGTTCCGAGAGCCCGTATTTGTAGACAGCATCACCCTAACCACTCGCTCTGACGAGCTCCCCGGCGCCCCCTCCGCCTCCGGCACTCACTCTTTGCCCGGCACTTCCGCCCCGGGCAATCACTTATTACCCGGCTCGGGCACCTCTGCCCCCGGCATGTCAGCTCCGGGCGGCACCTTCCGCCAGCCTTAGCCGCCGTTTAATCTATATAATCTGATTCTCGAGGAGAGTATCCGTCGTCTTAAAGACCATTCAATATATCTTCTATTGGCTTCTTGAAGCCAATTATCGGATCGATGAAATATATCTTACCGTCGTTACCTATCAGCGCATTGTCGCCGGAGACATCGGTGACGGTCACATACTCGTTGCCATAGGTGTATCTGCCTTCCGGTTTGAGCCCACGTTCCGCCAATGTTGCCTCAATCTGCGCTTTCGTCGGCACGTCGTATGATTTTACAAACTTTTGCGACAGCACTATTCTAACATCGCCTAAATCATCGCTAATTCCCACAAATGTGTAACGGGTCTCCGGAAATAATAGATTGTGGACTATATGCTCATAGATTACATCTTCAGGCTGAACGCCATGTTTCATAGGAGCTTTGGCGTAAGGATCTTTCACCTTATACACCTTCTCCGACGACTTGTCTATGTAGACAACACTCTCGCCGGTGGGTTTCTGTTTTTTATCGCCTAAAGCTGCAATATCTTCTTTGCTTAGATATAAGCATTTCTCTTTGGCGGTCTTTACCAGCCTTTCGGATTCTGCTGAGCGACGATTTCTCTCGCTATACCCTGAATTTCCATTACGTTGAGCGGCCAGCCCCTCTTCAAACACTCGTATATCGCTTCGGTCGCGAGCGAGTGAT
>CAYVAK010000116.1:0-6005 GCA_964448425.1 uncultured Sangeribacter sp. | reverse complement strand
GCTGATTTACGCAGGTTATTACATCCCAGACAAGATGAGGGGCACGCCTTATGTGTTGAATTGCATTGTAGGCGCGATCAAAACTTATATTGGATTTGCGTAGCCAATTATGGTGCTCCGGTAATCCGTCAATATCAATTGCCAATGAGCAAAGACCGTTGCGCGATAGTTCTTTCATCATTGGCCCGTCAAGTAGCAATGCATTGGATACCATGCCCCAATAGAAGCCTCTCTTTGAGATTTCTCGTCCACATTTGAGAATGTCCGGTCGAATCAATGGCTCTCCACCTACGGTAAATACAATTGCTTTGGTAGTAGGCTGGTGTGCTTTGATTTCGTCAAGTACCGGGAGGAAATGCTCAAGTGGCATATCCTCGACATCAGCCGCCACAGTGCAATCGCTGCCACAGTGCAAGCAATTGAGGTTGCATTTAAGAGTGCACTCCCAAAATAGTTGATGTATCCAAAAGTTCATAATTTGTATCTAACAATTGAAAAGGACTCGGGTGGCAATTGAAAAGGAGACCACCGGGAGGTGGAGTGCAAAGATAATTAAATTTGTTGATTAATTAAATCTTGATTGTGTAAAGTTGTAGATTCAATAGCGAAGAGCGAATAGGCGGGCCGGGGAAGCTTCGCGGATTCCGAAATTTTTACTATATTTGCAAAATAAAAGATAGAGTCTTAACCTAAAACTAAATTAAACAAATATAGGTTGCCATGAATAAATCAGGTATAGCGATATTGTCTGTAGCGTTGCTTGCCGGCTCAGCAGCTTTGTGCCTTAGCGCGCAAACCAAGACGCCCACCGCAGCAACAGTTAACCACCGCACCGTTGCCCTAAACGAGGGCGCCATTCGCCGAGTGCTCCCATCAGCTAATCAGAGCGCACGCGAATTAAGATTTAAAACCGACAAAGGTGTAGTTGTAGTCACCGCCTACAACGATAATATTTTCAAAGTTACTACCATTCCGGAGGGTGGCTCCTCAGCTTCCGTCAAGTCGCAGTCGGCCATTATGGAGCCGGCAGCGCTCACCGATGAGCTCAACTTTGTGGCCTCGGCCCACGACCTCTCGATGCTCTCACCCACCACAATGGTCAAGATAGATAAGGCCACCGGTCTGGTGAGCTTCTACAATAAGAAGGGCGACCTGCTGCTCGCAGAGAGCGGAGGTGTGGACAATGCCGATGCCGCTCACCGCACCATCACCTTTGCCGCTTCAAAGAACGGCGACATCTACTACGGTGCCGGCGAACGTGGCCACTCCCTCAAGCTTAATGGCGACACCCTGCCGATGTTCAACCGACAAAACTACGGCTATACAGCCGGCGACCCCCGTATTCGCCAAATGAACATCACAGTGCCCTATTTTGTGAGCAACAAAGGCTACGGTGTGCTCTTCGACGACTACAACCGCTCGCAGCTCGTGCTCGGAAAGGATGAAATCACCTACGAGTCTGACAACACCTCCAAGCCCATCTCTTACTATTTCATAAATGGCAACGGCTCGATAGCCGGCGCTTCGCAGGAATATGCCAACCTCACCGGCCATCAGGAGCTCCCACCCTTCTGGGCTATGGGCTACATCACTTCCAAATATGGCTATCACACTCAGGCCGAGACCCTTGGCGCTATCGATTCGCTCAAGACTCGCGGCTATCCGGTGGACGGCATTGTGCTCGACCTCTATTGGTATGGACAGGAGACCGACATGGGTCGCCTGGAGTGGAATAAGACTCAATTTCCCGACCACAAGAAGATGCTTAAAGAGCTGGCCGACGAGGGTGTGAACCTTGTGGCCATTTCTCAGCCCTATATCAACAAGATTGGGGCTATTGACAACTACAATAAGCTGGTGGCCGACGGCCTGACAGTGCGCGACAGTGTGGGTGGCAATCATGATGTCACCATCTGGGTGGGCGAATCCGGCATGTTTGATGTCAGCAACCCCGCCACTCGCCAATGGCTCTGGGACCGCTACAAATCGCTTACCGACGACGGCATAGCCGGTTGGTGGGGCGACCTGGGCGAACCGGAGGTGCACCCTTCCACCATCTTCCATGCTAATGGCGAAACCGCCGACCAATACCACAACGTCTATGGCAATGAGTGGAGCCGCATAATCTTTGAGGGCTTCAAAAAAGAGTATCCCGAGCGCCGCTTAATGCTGCTCATGCGCGGCGGCACCGCCGGATTGCAGCGCTACAACGTGTTCCCCTGGTCTACCGACGTTTCCCGCTCTTGGGGAGGCTTCCAGCCGCAAGTCAACATCATGCTCAACTCCGGCCTCTCCGGCCTCGGATATATGAGTAGCGACATCGGTGGCTTTGCCGTCGACCCCGCTCATCCCACCGACGAAGAGCTCTATGTGCGCTGGCTCGCTATGGGTGCTTTCACCCCCACATTCCGCACCCACGCTCAGCTCAAACCGGAGCCTTACAACTATCCCAACAGCGCCGACATGACCCTGAAAATCATCAAACAGCGTTACGAATGGCTCCCCTACAACTATACACTCTCGTATGAGAATGCCTCGAAAGGCTACCCCCTGGCTCGCCCGCTCAGCTTCTATGGCAACAACCTTGATGAGAAATATGCCAACCTCAGCGACGAATACCTCTGGGGCGAACGCCTGCTCATCGCTCCGGTGATGACCAAAGGTGTCTCTTCTCGCTCTGTGGTGTTCCCCGAAGGCACCTGGATTAACATCAACAACGACACCCAAAGCTTCAAGGGTGGCTCAACTGCTAAAGTGAGCGCTCCTCTTGGTCAGCTTCCTATGTTTGTGCGTGCCTCCAGCTTCATACCCCAATATCGTCGCGACATTGAAAATGTGAAGCAATACGACCTCTCGGCACTCACAGTGCTCTATTATCCCGGCTCCGAGCAGACCACCTATACCCTCTTCGACGACGACCGCACATCGCCCAATTCGCTCAACGACAACAACTATGTGCTCACCTCTTTCACCGGCCGGCGTGACTCCAACGGCACCATAACCATCTCCGTGGAGGCTGATCGCAACATCGGTGTCTACGACTGGATGCCCGCTACTCGCACCCTCACCTTCGAGGTGAAATGCCTTGCATCCGCGCCCAAGAAGGTCACCCTGACCGAAGCCGACGCTCAGACCACCCTTAAAAAAGTGGCCAAAACAGCTACCGAAGATGCCACTTGGAGCTACAACTCCTCAACTCGCACCTTGAGTGTGGTGGTGCCCTTCACCGGCCGCCCGCTTGAGCTTAGCATAAAATAAACCGATATGGAACTTGACGACGCCCAGCAACGGGTGGACCAATGGATAAAAACAGTGGGGGGAGGGTATTTCTCTCCCCTTACTAATATGGCCGTTCTCACTGAAGAGGTGGGAGAGGTGGCACGCATCATAGCCCGCCGCTATGGCGACCAGGTGGCCAAAAAAGGAGAGGCTGTGAAGGCTGCCGACAATTGCGGCATCGACCCCCTGGCCGACGAGCTGGCCGATGTGCTCAGGGTGGTGATTTGCATCGCCAATTCCACCGGCATCAACCTCAGCGAGGCCATGGAGCGCAATTTGAATAAAATCTACACTCGCGACAAAGACCGCTTCCGTGGGGCCTTAACAGAGTCTTCCGAATCGAAATAACCCCCTGCAAAGCTCCGTTTCTGCCCCAAATCGGGCTAAAACCGGCTAAAATAGAGCTGCCGAGTGCGGTTGGCGCAAAAAAAATTGCTAAAATTTGCACAGCAGCAGAAAAAGTATTAACTTTGCAGCGCAATTCCCCGAAGGGGCTGCAATTGTGACCTGACTCCGTAGCTCAGTTGGTAGAGCAAATGACTCTTAATCATTGGGTCGTGGGTTCGACCCCCACCGGGGTCACAATCGCAACAAAACCGCTAAGTGCATCGCACTCGGCGGTTTTTTCGTATGCGCTCCTGTGAAAGTTCTCGGGCCCCTGTCGTCGGCTCCTCCGATGGCGGTGTCGGTGCCTCCGGCGGTGGTGTCGGTGCCTCCGGCGGTGGTGTCGGAGTCTATGCAGGCGGTGCCGTCGGCGCTTATGGGGGTGGTGTCGGCTCGGGAGGATACTTATAATTGGGTATTGTCGGCCCGGGAGGATGCCCGTCAGGCGGGCCGAAATTACTAATTTTATGGTATTTCCGGGGTGCAGGATTTGAAGTAATTTTGCAATGTCAAAATAGCTCGAGCGCTATCTTGATAAAAACCTTGAAAATTGCCTATGCGTATAGATAGTTACAGTTAAGAATACTTTTTGATTTCGTTTTCAAATAGGGAGCTCCATCAGCCGGAGCTCCCTATTTGGTGACTATGCCGCTGCTAAAAATTGGCCTCAATGTCTCGTTTTTAACTTAAAAAGGGTTAACTTTGCAGTGACAAATTCCTGCCTTCTCACACTGAATATGAACTTATTCCGGCCGCATAAAAGAGAGCTCCACATAGATTACTCTTCCGAGCAACTGCTGTCTGCAACCATCGATTGGCTGCGGTTTCCGCTCATGATTTTGATAATCTTTATTCACATGGATGCTAAAGCTTATCCTCTCACGGAAATAGACTTTCCCTTGACCTCATTTCAAGGCTTCTTCAATCTGCTCTCCTTATTTCTGGGCTATTGCATATGTTATTTAGCTGTCCCCTGCTTCTTCCTGATTTCCGGCCTGCTGTTCTTCCGAAATACTCCGCAGCTCACGCCCGCGCTTTATCGCGATAAGCTCAAGCGTAGATTCCGCTCGTTGGCGGTGCCTTATATCTTGTGGAATATAGTAGCCGTCCTGCTCACGTTGCTCTACTATTGGCGGCATGACTGTGGAGCGGAGCAGATTCGGGGACTGTTGTCCGATGGATGGCATCTGTTTTATGATGTGAAAGAGTGGAGTATTAATGATAAAAATTGGCTTGGAATCTCGATTGCTTATAGTGGTCCAATCAATTTGCCGCTGTGGTATATACGTGATTTAATAGTGGTTGCACTCTGCTCGCCGCTTGTTTATTGGTGGGTGAAGCGGCTGAAGGTGGTGGGCTTGCTCCTGCTGACGGTGTGCTATGTCGGCAACATATGGCCACCTGTGGGCGGATTTGGCATAAAAGCCTTTTATTTCTTCACCTTGGGTGCCTATTTTTCGCTAAATCGCTTAAGTATAATAGATTTCGCTCGCCGCTACAAATCGGTGATATTGCCTCCGGCGCTGTTGCTGATTATTCTCTGTTGCTGCTATGGTGGTTATGTCGCCGGCGTTCTGAATCCCATATCCACCTTGTATTTGCAGTTTTTCAGTGTGGTGGGGGTGTTTGCGCTGTTCTATTTGGCCTCAGCCCTAATAGGGCGCTTTGACCTTAAGCCCTGCCGGTTGCTTGTGTCGTCGTGCATGTTCATACTTGCGCTCCATGCCATTGGCGATTGCTATTACGTGATGGGGTCGGCTCGAGTAATAGTTGATATTTTGTTGCCTTTCGACGGGTGTTGTCACACCCTTTTGGAATTTTTGCTTGTGCCCTTTGTCAGTGCGGCATTATGTGTGGGTGTCTATGCGCTTGGTCGGCGGTGCTTCCCGCGGCTTACGCGCTTATTCAGCGGCAACAGATAGGAGACGGCAGTCCGGCGCACTCGGAGAGGCGAAACAGACGATAATTCTGTGATTTTTTGTGCTGTTTGTTAACCTTTTTTAGTAGGATAAATTCGGAAATTTTTGTAACTTTGTAATGATTTTGCGCTCAAACCGCTTTGTGAGATTGTGTTTTGGTGCCGAATCGTTATAACAACTTATATCACAGATAATTAACATAGTGCAAGGCGAGCGCTGCGAGCAGTGCCTGTGGGCCTTGTGCGAAAAAATAAATCCGAAATGGAAGATATCGAACAACAAGAAAGAGCCGCCGCCGAGTATGGCGCAGACAATATTCAAGTGCTTGAAGGTCTTGAAGCTGTGCGTAAGCGTCCGGCTATGTATATAGGCGACATCTCAGGTCGCGGTTTGCATCACCTTGTCTACGAGGTGGTCGACAAC
>CAYVAK010000115.1:0-6083 GCA_964448425.1 uncultured Sangeribacter sp. | reverse complement strand
GACACTATCTTTAAATCTAGCACCAATATTATGGCTAAAACATTAAAAGTAAGAGACCTGACTCTTCGCGACGGCCAGCAGTCACTGTTTGCCACTCGCATGAAACAGGAAAATGTGGACAGACTGTTGCCCCTTTATCGTGATGCCCACTTCTACATTATGGAAGTATGGGGCGGTGCAGTGCCCGACTCAGTGATGCGTTACCTGGGCGAAAGCCCCTGGGACCGTCTGCGTTCATGCAGCAAAGAGATGAAAGGCATTTCAATGCTTTCAGCACTCTCACGCGGTCGTAACCTCTTCGGCTACGTGCCTTATCCCGACTATGTGCTCGAAGGCTTCTACAAAGAAGCCATCAAAAACGGCCTTAACGTGATGCGTATCTTCGATGCCCTCAACGACATCGACAACATCAAAGAGTCAATACGCCTCATCAACGAGCTCGGCGGTGTGGCCGATGCTGCCGTTTGCTACACTGTCGACCCCAAAGACGACACCACCTCCGAGAAAATCTTCACCGACGAATATTTCGTGGAGAAAGCCAAAGAGATGGAGCGCATCGGTGCTAAAATGATTACACTCAAGGATATGGCCGGCCTGGTTAATCCTGCTCGTATATTCACCCTCATGCCCAAGCTCAAACAAGCCCTCAAAGTGCCCGTTGACTTCCACACTCACTGCACTCCCGGCTACGGCTTGGCATCTGTGCTCACAGCCATCATCAAAGGCGTCGACATCGTCGACACCAACATTTGGTGGTTTGGTGGCGGCTCTGCCGCTCCCGCCATCGAGCTCATCTGGATCTTCTGCCAAAAAATGGGCATCGAGCTCGAAGCCAACATGGACGCTGTGGCTAAAATACGCGCCGAACTCGTGAGCGCTCGTAAGGCTCTCGCCGAATTCGACCTCAACAAAGACCGCTGGCCCAAAGACTTCGACGAAGCTTACAAAAACATGCCCGCCGAAATCGACGCCGAATTCGACCGCGCTATCAAAGCCGCTACCGACAACTGCGAAGAAGAGCTCCTCGACGCTTGCCACAAAATCGAAGCTTACTTCGGTTTCCCAAAACCCAACGAGATTGTCAAAAACGCAGAAGTGCCCGGCGGTATGTACTCCAACATGGTGGCCAACCTCCGCGCCCTCGGTGCTGAAGACGTGCTCAACGAAGCTATGGCCCTCATCCCCAAAGTGCGCCGCGATGCAGGTCTCGTGCCCCTGGTTACTCCTACCAGCCAAATCGTCGGCTCACAAGCTGTGGCCCTCGCTCTCGACCGCCGCAAAGGTCAGCCCGACTACAGCAACAAAAACAACCAATTCATCGGCCTCGTTAAAGGCGAATATGGCAAGACTCCGGTAGCCGTCGATCCCGCTTTCCGCGCTCAAATCACCGGCAACCCCGAAGAACGCCCCTACGACGTAAGCTCATATCGCAAACCCGCCAACCCCGACTTTGAAGGCAAACCTCTGGCATCTAACGACGAGGAATACCTCCTGCTCCAACTCCTGCCCGCAGTAGCCACCAACTACCTCAAATCAGTGCGCAAAGCCGAAAACGCTGCCGCTGCTCCCGTGGTTGAAGAGAAAGAAGAGAAAGCCGCTGTCGAAATCACCGGCGAAGTGGAAGTAGCTCCCATGGGCGGTAAAATCATCGAAGTTACCGTTAAGCCCGGCGACGTGCTTTCACCCGGCGACGTTTACGTGGTCTACGAAGCAATGAAGATGGAAAACGACCTTGAAGCCGAAATCGGTGGTAAAGTGAAACGCATCCTCGTTGACGAAGGTGATGTAATCAAAACCGACCAACCCCTGCTCGAATACGAGTAAAATCATCTACTCCGAGAGGGTGGCACCCGCAGGTGTGGCCCTCCCGGCGTCTACAACAAGATTAATTTTCCCCATTTTCGTGTTCCTCAGGCCCGAGGCCTGACAGAAACGCCGAAAAAAACAAGGTGGGCGTACCATATTCAAATATGGCACGCCCACACACGTTTTAGCCGGATGGCGGGTGTAGGCACACAAAAGAGAAATTGCTCTCCCCGAGGGGAAAGCAATTTGCAAACTAATTAACCATTATGGGGTGAAAGATGGGTCTCGAACCCACGACCTACGGAACCACAATCCGTCGCTCTAACCAACTGAGCTACATTCACCATGTGTGCTTTTAAAGCAAGAGTGGAAGCCTCTCCCCTCAAAAGCGATGCAAAGTTAGCAATTTTCCCCCACACTACCAAATATATTCTCATTTATTTTGAAATTTACGCGAAATTTCCCCCATTTCGCGGCCTATAAGCCTCAAATCAGCCCCAAGTCAGCTTCAAATTCGCCCTCAATCAGCACCCCTTACAGCCTTCAATCAGCTCTAACTTCGCCTGCTTTTTGCCTTCAATACTCCCTTAATTCTTCTTCAAACGCCTCAATTTTCGCCTCTGTTCCCTCAGATTTCAATTTTTTATTTCCCCTGTTTTAGCTAACTTTGTGTGCCCAATCGCCTCCAGTGATGATTTATATTTGCGACGACATATCCGGCCTTGATTCCCGGTGGCTCCAATCGGCCATCGAGCTGCTTCCGGCGCAGCGTCGCGCTCATGCCTTGCGCTATCGCTCGGCCGCCGACCGCGCTCTCTGCGCTGCCGCCTACCTGCTGTTGCGTCTCGCACTGAAGCGCGAAGCCGGTCTGAACCTTTCCGCCGACTTTGACCACAACCCCGCCGGCAAACCGTTTCTCGCCTCCGCTCCTGAGCTGCATTTCAGCATCAGCCATTGCCGCGAAGCTGTGGCCGTGGCCCTCGACTCCTCTCCTGTGGGCATTGATGTCGAGGCGTTGCAGTGCTATTCTCCCGAGGTGGCGGCCCTCTGCTGCACCCCGGCCGAGGTGCAACTCATTGAGTCGGCCCCCGATTCCGGCCTCAGTTTCACTGAGCTTTGGACCCGCAAAGAGAGTGCCCTAAAGCAGGCCGGCGAGCTTTCCCCGCCCTCCTTCCGCGACTTGCGCCTACCTCCTCCCGAGCGGTTCCTCACCATCGCCTCCTCTCGCTATATCTGCACCGTATGCTTCGCCGGGCCCTGCCCTCCTACGGTGCCCCCTCTGCTTCGCCGGGCCCCTTCGCAATTGCTCTGACCACACGTCATCCCCTCGAAACTTCGCTCCCTCTCTAAACTTTTTTGTGCTCCCGACGTTCTAACGGTGCATATGGAGCTTCACCGAGGTGCCGCACTCCTGCAGCCACCTTACGGCCGGCTCCAGCTGCTTAATACTAACTTCTTAAATGCTTTAATACTATGAATTTAGCACCATTACAGGGCATTAAAGTGATTGACTTCACTGAAGTGCAATCGGGCCCTTCCTGCACACAGATGCTCGCTTGGCTCGGCGCCGAAGTTATCAAAATTGAGCGCCCCGGTGTGGGCGATGCCACTCGCAAAGAGCTCCAATTCGACCCCGAACTCCCTTCCTACTACTATCTTCAGCTCAACTCCTCCAAGAAGTCGCTCACCCTCAACGCCAAGACTCCGCAAGGTTGCGAGGTGCTCACCCGCCTCATTGAGCAGGCCGACATCTTTGTGGAGAATCTCCACCCCGGAGCCATGGATAAGCTCGGCTTCAGTTGGGAGGCGGTCCACAAGATAAATCCGCGCTGCATCTACGGCACCATCAAGGGATTCCCGCTATCGTCAAAATACAAAGACCTTAAGGCCTACGAGCCTATTGCGCAGGTCACCGCCTGTGCCGCCTCCACCACCGGCTGGTATGCCGGCTCCTGCGATGTGCCCACTCAGAGCGGCGCTGCTTTGGGCGATTCCAACACCGGTATGCATCTGCTCATTGGTCTGATGGCTGCTCTCTTGCAGCGCAACGCCACCGGCATCGGCTCCTATGTGTATCAGTCCATGCACAACGCCTGCCTCAACCTTTGCCGCATCAAGACACGCGACCAGCTCACCCTCGACCGCCTTGGCTATCTCAGCCAATTTCCTCAATACCCCGACGGCAAGTTTGGCCACTGTGTGCCCCGTTCCGGCAACACCGAGGGCGGAGGTGTGCTCGGCTGGACTTACAAGTGCAAGCCCTCCGGCAACCTTGACACCGAGCTCGATGCCAACAATTACGTCTACATTATCCTCCAGCGCGAACCCAAGAATTTCGAGGCTGCCTGCCACGCCATGGGCTTCACCGACTGGCTCACCAACCCCGATTTCAATACCGCCGACGCTCGCGACCGCCACAAGGAGGCTATCTATGCGCGCATCGGTGCCTGGACCGCCGACAAGACAAAATATGAGGTCACCGACCTGCTCGGCGCCGCCGGTGTGCCGGTGGGCCCCGTACTCTCCACCAAAGAGGTGATGAGCGATGCCTCGCTCTACGACGGCAACACACTGGTGAAGATAGACCAGGGTGGCAAGGTGGGCACCTTCGTCACCGTGGGCTGCCCCTTCACCATCTCCGATTTCCAACCCACCTACGGCCCTTGCCCCTCCCTGGGTGGCAACACGGCCGAAATTCTTACATCTTTAGGCTATAGTGCCGACCAACAAGCCGCGATGGCTGCCACCGGCACAATTTAAGCGATTCTTTGGTTAGTGAAGAGAGGAGGGTAGAGGTGCCCTTACTTCCTGCCCTCCACCCGCCTCTCCTTTTTTATTTATCTGAACCACAACCATTTAAATTCTTACAACTATGATTAACACACAGAATAGCTCCGGCGCCTCATCGGTAGCCGCTCCCCATTTCCCTGATCAAGTCACAGGCATGTATGTGCTTGCCGAGGCACTCAAACGTTTAAGTCTCTCCACCGTCTACGGCCTTGTGGGCATTCCGGTCACCGAGGCCGCCTACGCCATGCAGCAGGTGGGCGTGAAGTTTGTAGGCTTCCGTTTCGAGCAGCAGGCCGGCATGGCCGCCGCCACCCACGGATACCTCACTCGCACCCCCGGTGTGCTTCTCACCGTAAGCTCTCTGGGATTCCTCAACGGCCTCACCGCCACCGCCAATGCCACGGTGAATTGCTACCCCATGATTCAGATTTCCGGTGCCTCCGACCCCGCTATGGTGGACATGAATATGGGTACCTACGAGCAGCTCGACCAGCTCAATACGGCTCGACCGCTCGTGAAAGCGGCCTTCCGCTGCAACCATGCCCGCGACATACCCTCGGCCCTGGCTCGTGCCTACCGTGCTGCCGTGAGCGGTCGCCCGGGCGGCGTCTACATCGATATGACCACCCCGGCTCTGGGCGAGGTGATCAACCACAGCGACCTCGAAGAGCTCTTCTACACCCCGGTGGACCTCTACACCCCGGTGGCTCCGAATCAGCAGGCCATCGACCGTGCCGCTCTGCTCATTTCGCAAGCATCGCGCCCGGCCATCCTGCTCGGAAAGGGCGCCGCTTATGCCGGAGCCGACAAGGAGATATATCGCCTCGTCACTGAGTTTAATCTCCCTTATCTGCCCACATCTATGGCCAAGGGCCTGATGCCCGACAGCTCACCAATGAGTGCCCTGGCAGCTCGCTCTTTTGTGATGCAAAATGCTGATGTAGTGATTGTTATCGGTGCTCGTCTCAACTGGATGCTCTCCTTCGGCCGGGGCAAGTGGGGCAAAGGCACGCGCTTTGTGCAGCTCGATGTGGAGCCGCAGGAGATTGATGTGAACCGCCCGATTGCCGCTCCGGTGGTGGGCGACATCAAGCTCTCGCTCACAGCCCTGCTCACAGCCCTCAAGGGCAAAGCCATGCACGCCGACCCCGATTGGCCCTCCCGCATCCAAAACATTGCCACATCTAAGATTGTGGCCGCCACGCAGCGCCTCCAAGATGCCTCACACCTTCAGCCCATGAACCATCTGAGCGCCCTCTCGGCCATAAAACCGATTCTGGAAGCCCACCCGGAGATTATCCTTGTCAATGAAGGTGCCAACACCCTCGACGACACTCGCGACTCTGTGAATATGAGTGTGCCTCGCAGCCGCATTGACTGCGCCACTTGGGCCATCATGGGCATGGGCATGGGTTCATGCATCGGTGCCGCTGTGGCCACTTCGCGCCCGGTTGTGGCTGTGGTGGGCGACTCCGCTTTCGGATTCT
>CAYVAK010000114.1:0-6126 GCA_964448425.1 uncultured Sangeribacter sp. | reverse complement strand
ACCCGGGACCTTTTCGTTACGAATGAAATGCTCTACCAACTGAGCTATTGCGGCTGATGTGGGTAGACTACTCTTTGTGAGTTGTCTTTGCAAAATTAATGCTTTTTTTTGAGTTTCACAACACTTTGCTTTTCTCCTTATGCCTATTTCCTCGCTCTTTCGCTCTCTTTATCCCTGAATCTGCGTTCGGGTTTGCTATTGGGCGTGAAGGGCGAAGGCGGATGTAGGCGGCGGAAGCAGCGGTTAGGGGAGGGTGATGGTGAAGGTGGTGAGTGGAGTGGCGTCGTTTGGGGTGGTGGTGGTTAGGGTGTAGTCGGCGGAGTGCTTGCGCAGGATGTCGGCTATGAGCATGAGGCCCAGCCCTCGGTCTTGGTTTTTGGTGGAGAAGAAGGGGGTGAAGAGTCGGTCGGCGTTCTCGGGGGCTATGCCGGGGCCGTTGTCTATCACTCGCAGGGTGTGGGGAGAGGTCGCAATTATTATTTTGCCCTGAGGTGTGTCGCTGCTATTGCCCTGAGGTGTGTCGCTGCTATTGGCTTGTCGGGTGCTGATGCTTTCTACTGCATTTTTGACTATGTTGACGAGCACTCGCTCAAAGAGGGTTGTGTCGATGTTGGCGGTGGTGGGGTGTGGGTATAGGTCGGTCTCTATTGCTATGTCGGCGGGGGCGAGGTGTCGCAGACCGGGTAGGGTGTCTGTGACGAGGGTGTTGAGGTCGGTGGGGGTGAGTTGGGCGTCGGGCAGCTTCACCACATCGGCGTAGCCCTTCACAAAGAGCCCGAGTTTTTCGCAACTTTCTATTGAGCTGTGGATGGTGTCGGCCACAAAGGGGTCGGAATCGGAGTGCATCTCTTGAAGGGTTTGCAGCACAGAGATTACGCTGCCCAGGGTGTTGTTGACCTCATGGCCCATGGTGCGCACTATCTTATTGAAGATGGCGGTTTCGGCTTTTAGAATTTCGTCGGTGAGGCGTTCCACCAGGAAGAATGGGCGACGGAAACCGTTGTCCATGAAGTAGCTGCGAGTGCAGCGATATATCTGCGATTGCCCGGCGCGGAACACTCCTGATTCGCCTGCTTTCAGGGAGGTGAGCACAGAGCCCAGTTCGGTGCTGTTCATGCTTTTGAAGGCCTGATTTGTGTCGATAATCTCGCCGTCGTAGTTGCATATGGCTATGCCCATGGGGGAGGCTTGAATAAGCTTTTGCATGAAGTCGTTTTGCTCGAGACTTTTGAGGCGTTCGGCTTTCAAGGTGGCCATAAGGTGGTTGAATAGGCTCACCACCTTGTCGGCGTCGGCCTGCCCCACTTTGCGCAGGCTACTGGTGAAGTCTTGTTCCTTGAGCAGGTATATGCCGTTTTGCACGGCGCGCAGGGGCTTGTCTACAGCTCTATAGGCGAGGGTGAATGAGGCTATAATTGCAATTACCGACAGGAGGAGGCACCACAGCGGCAGGCCCGTCATGAGGCATGCGGCAAGGGCTATGACAGCCACCGTTTGCAGAGTGAAATAGATGGAGTATCTCATGGCTTAATTCCGTATTTTCCCATGCGGCGATAGAGTGCTTGGCGCGAGATGCCCAGGGTGGCGGCCACTTGGGTGAGGTTGCCGTTGCTCTTTTTCAGGGCGTCGAGTATGGCCTCATGTTCCGACTCATTGAGGGTCTTGAGCTTTTGCGATTTCCGGGCTTCCTTGAGTGCTTTGCGTATTTTGGCGAGGAGGTCGCGGTTGTCCCAGGGCTTGGTGAGGAAATCGATAGCACCGTAGTTCATGCCCTCCACGGCCAGGGGTATTGTGCCCCAGGCTGATATGAGAATCACGGGCACTTCGGGGGCCAGGATTTTGATTTTGCGCAGCAGGGCAATGCCTTGTTCGCCGGTGGTGGCGAGGGTGAGGTTCATGTCGAGAATCACAAGATCGACACCGGAGGCGCGCACGGCATCGAGGCAGTCGCTCTCGTTGGAGACTGCTTTGAAGTCGAGCTTGGCTTGGCGCAGCATCAGCCCGATAGATTGCCGTATGGCTATATCATCGTCTACTATTAGTATCATAGTTTCGTTTCGAGGTGCTAAATTACTCAAATTTCTCTTAATCGGCAAAGGTTTCAGTGCATCTCCCGGGTGGCTTGCGGGCATCGCGGGTGCGGCTACATGCTGACAAGGCGGGCAATGTCGGCGTTGATGTCGGTGCCGTTTTGCCAGTCGAAGAGGGTGAGTGAGCGCAGTTGGTACCAGTAGTTCCAGTATTTATATAGTTGGTTCACATATTCGCGGCGGCTTTCGTCTTTGGTGACACGGGAGTCGTTGAGGTCGAGGGTTGAGATTTTGCCAATGAGGTAAGTTTGCACATTGGTCTCATAACGTTTTTGGGCTATTTGGTCGGAGCGCATTGCGATGTCGAGTTGTTGTTGCTGATTGCTGAAGCGCTCCACGAGCAGGAAAATTTCTTGATTGAAGTCCATGGTTTCGCGGCGCAGGGTGCTTTCGGTGACACGTCGATTGCTTTCGGCCACTTTCACTTGGCCGCGGCGTTTGCCCCAGTCAAGAAGGGGGATGGAGAAACCCACTTGCACAATCTCGTTGGCTTTCAGGCGGCTGTAGGCTGAGCTAAATTGAGTGTCGGTGCCGGTGTAGCCCACTTGAGCGAAGAGGTTGATTTCGCGCAGATTGCCTTTGGCCTTGGCCACTTGATAGTCGGCTTCGAGCTGGCGGCGCACCATGTTTTTGGCAAATTTATTGTTGGCGAGAGCCTTTTCCAGGGCGTCGGTGTAGCTAATCTCCACGCCCGGCACAGCTTGCGGAATCTGCGGCACAATCTCCACATCTTCGTCGAGGTCGAGAAATGTGCGCAGCTGAAACATATTAGCTTTCAGGGTGCTGGAATAGTCGGTGAGGGATGAGCGTGCAGAGAGCAGGTTGAGCTCCATTTGCAGCAGGTCGTTTTCGCTAATCTGCCCCATTTTGCGTTTCTCCACGGCCACAGCGTAGAGCTTTTCGGCGTTGGCGAGGTTTTGCTTGGCTATCTCCACATTTTCGCGGCTCATGATGAGAGTGAAATAATATTCCACCGTGAGGCGGGCCACATCTTCGGTGGCGCTCAGAAATTCGGCCTTCGCTTCAGCATATTTCACCGGTTCTATTTTGGCGTCCCACTTCATGGTGTTGACGCCGAAAATCGGTTGATTGAGGGTGACGGCTATGGGGATGGTCATAAATCGGTTGGCTGTGTGGCCGTCGAATTGTCGGATGAAGTCGAGGGAGGAGTTGAGCGAAATGGTGCCTCCGGTGAGGCGCACATTCTGAGTGAGGGAGAGCTGGCCTTGGGCTTCAAGAGTCTTGGAGCGCACAAAGCTGTATTCGCCCTGCTGGTTCATATAGGAGGTGTATTGATTGACGTAGGCCGGGGCGGTGGCGTTGAGGGTGATTTCGGGGAGCTGGTCGGCGCGGAAAGTGCGCCACTCCCAGTAGGCGGTGCGGAGCTCGTCGAGGGCTTCGGCAGCGTCAACGCTTCGCACGCGGGCCATGTCGATGGCTTGGTCCAGCGATAAAGAAATCTCCCTTGCCGCCGCTGCCGACGACGGCAAGAAGAGAATTATCAAGAGTATATAAAAGCTGTTTTTCATTGGTCTTTAAGAGCATTGGCCGGTTGCACATTCATGGCCTTGCGGGCGGGGAACCAGATGCCTGCCACAATCATTGCGGCGAGGATCAGAATGGTGGCTGCGTAGGCTATATAATTCGGTAGTTTGGCACCCGAGCTGAAGCCGTTGATTTGTATGTCGAGATTGATGACATAGAAATATATCGGGGTGAAAATCACAGCCGAGACGAGCAGCAGGATGAGGCCTTCGCTAATTAGGCGGCTGAAGATTTGGCGGCGGGTGGCGCCGTTGACTTTGCGTAGGGCAATTTCGGCCACTCTCTGGCGGGTGCGGAACCAGAAGGAGCCCAGGAAGCCCAGGAACACAGCCACGAGCAGGAACAGGGCGCATACCACCAGGTTGCGTTCAACGGTGTTGATGTCGCGCTGACAGTTGTCTCTGATGTCGTCGATTGATGTTATATCGTTCACATATACGTTGCCTTGCATCAGGTCGTTGGCTTTGAGCGATTCGATGAATTTGCGGCCCATGCCGGGCTTTAGGCGCAGGGCTATTTGGCGAGGCAGTCCGGCATCGCGAGTGGGATTGGCTATGATGCAGCCGCCGTAGATGCCTTCATAGTCGTCGCGAGCTATGCCGTAGCACACTGCCGATATGTAGTAGCTTATTTCGGTGCCGTCTTGGGAGTAATAAGGGGTGGAGACTTGCTTGCCCTTTAGTTTGTATGGGTCGCAACTAATGTAGTTGGTGTCATCTTGGGGCGAGATCAGCAGATGGCCTTTCTCTACGGCAGAGGCCAGCTGCTCGGTGGTGGCGCCGTCGGGGCCGGTGAGGCGAATCAGTCGAATCAAGTCGGGGGAGAGGAGTCGCTTATTGCCCATGTAGGCCAATGTGTCGCCGTCTTGGGCAAGGAAGAGGTTTATGCCGTAGAAGTTGTAGCTGTAGGGCATTGCGTTGGTGCCGGTGCCCACCATCTCCACATAGGGGTTTTGGCGGAGCTTGCGCACAATGATGTCGAGGTCGTTGAAGGCTTGGTCGCGGTCGGTATACTCCACATAGTTGTCGGCATCTTCGGGCAGTTGGTGTATAGAGCCCACATAGACGTCGGAGAGGTCGTAGCCGGTGGGGTGGGAGTGGCGGTAGAAGAGTTGGGAGAGAATCATTGTGATGATGGCCACAATAAGCCCGACGATAGAGAGTTCCACTATCATCCATATGTTGGTGCGCCATTCGGTGCGCATTTGAGTGAAAAGGCTGCGTTTCATTGTTTATAGAGCTTTAATTGTGGTTAGAGTTGATGGCCTCGACAGGGCTGATGCGAGCGGCATGCCAAGCGGGCAGGGCGGCGCTGATGAGGTTGAGCACCAGGCAGGCCAGCAGTGTGGCGCCGAGGGTGTTGAGGTTTAGAATCATGCCTAAGGCGGGGGAGGCGGTGCCGCCTTCTATTTCGAAAAGGCCGTCGTAGAAGAGGGCGAAGAGGATGGCTGCTATCATGCCTAAGAGGCCGCCCACCAGGGTGATGAGCATATTTTCAACCACCACGTCGCTCACTATTCGGGCGCGGGTGCAGCCGTAGGCGCGGCGCACACCAATCTCGCTCACACGGCGGCTCATGCGGCTGTGGAGCATGCTGCTCAGGTTTATGGCCGGCACTATGAGCAATATCAGGTAGATGAGGTGGCGGATGTTGTCGGAGGTTTCGTGGTCGGGGGTGTTGTTGCTGCCGCCAATGCCTCCGGCCACGGTGGCTTGGTCGAAAGGCGCTTCGTGGTAGACGGTGGTTCGCTCTAAGGGCTTGAGAGCGGTGTCGAATTCGGCGTAGCGTTTCTTTACCTGATTGCGCACGGAGGTGAAGTCTACCCCCTCTTTCACCAGCAGGGCCACGGTGACTTCGCCACTGAGGCGGGACTCGGAGTTGTATTGGTCGTCGCTGAAGGGGAAGGGTATGAACAGGTCGCCGGAGGCCATGGTGGCCAGCAGGGAGGTGTCGTCGACAATGCCCACCACGGTGTACGACTTGTAGTTGCAAGAGAATTTGCGGCCCACGGCTTCTTCGGTGTTGAAGAGGCGTCGGGCGGTGGAGCGGGAGACTACGGCCACATGGCTTTCGGCTTTCGCTTCCTCTTTGGTGAAGAATCGGCCGGAGAGCAGCCGGTAGTCGTAGATGTTGGGGAAGTTGGCATCGCAGAGGCGCACTTTGGCTGAAAATCTGTTGTCGGTGGTGCCTTTAAGGTCGAAGTCTTGGAGCTCGTCGCAGAAATAGGAGGTCTGCTCCACGCCTTCGAGCCCCTCATAGAGGCGGCGTGCGGTGTTGTAGGATAGGCCTCCCGATTGGCTTGAGCGGCCGTCGGTGCTGAGGAAATCGATGTATTTGCCGTAGAGCATGCGGTCGCGGCGGCTCTCGGGGGCGAAATTAGCCGTGCTCACATTCTGCATCATCACTACAATGAGAATCAGGAAGATAGACAGCGCTGTGCCCAGCACCGTGACCCATGCTATCACCGGCTGGTGACGCATATCGTAGATTA
>CAYVAK010000113.1:0-6133 GCA_964448425.1 uncultured Sangeribacter sp. | reverse complement strand
CCGTCAGCGCTCTCGCCCCTACCTCTTCTCCAACTCCGTAGCCCCCGCCATTGTGGGCGCAAGCATCGAAATGTTCCGCAAGCTCAAAGAAAGCGACGAGCTCCACACACGCCTCATGGAAAATGTGGAATACTTCCGCACCAAAATGCTCCAAGCAGGCTTCGACATCAAGCCCACACAGAGCGCCATCTGCGCCGTGATGCTCTACGACGCCAAACTCTCGCAAGACTTCGCCGCCGAGATGCAGAAAGAAGGCATCTACGTCACCGGCTTCTACTATCCCGTAGTGCCAAAAGGACAAGCCCGCATCAGAGTGCAGCTCTCAGCCGCCCACCGTCGCGAGCACCTCGACAGAGCCATCGCCGCCTTCATCAAAGTAGGCCGTAGCCTCAACGTAATCAAATAGCCGCCCCAGGCACCACCCTCTCCCCCCGCCCGCCCCTTGGCGGCCCGGCAACCCCCGGCGGCCTCCGTCGGCACCCCCGACGGCCCCTACATGAGACCTTTAATGTTATTAATAGATGTTGGCGCACTGCCCTTCCCCTCCGGATTGCAGTGCGCCTTTTCACCTCAACCCTCCCCACCACAGCTATGAACACAAACATAATCTTCGGCACCTGGCAGCTCCCCACAGCTCAACACATTTGCCGCGACGCCGTCTTTGCCGCTCTCCAAGCCGGCTACCGCCAAATCGACACCGCCGCCGACTACGACAACGAAGAAAGCGTGGACCCGATCTCTCGGCCGGCCCCTTTCCATTCGGCTAAAACACAACAGAGGCTGTGCCGAAATAGGCACAGCCTCTGTTGCATTTTATTTGCTCGGGGGAGCCTGACGCGCAGGCTAAGAGCAGAGGGTGGAGGTTAAATCATTGATTTGGGAGCCAGGGGCTTCACTCGTTTGCTGTCCCAATACACATAAGCTATCAGCAGCGCGTAGAACACCAGGCCGAGGTTCTGTGTGAACAGAGCCACATCGGTGCCTTCGGGCAGCAGACCTTGCGGTGAGCATGCTGTAAGAGCCGCATCGAAGCCCGCCGAGTTGGCGCGGCCCAGAGCTGTGAGGGCTGCGAATACACCGAAGAGGGCACCGCCGGCTATAAGGCCCGAGCTTATCAGAGTGCCGCGGTCGTGGCGTGCCGAAGCCACAGCTTTGTCTTTCGATGAGTGGCTCACAAAGTAGGCTATCGCACCGCCCACCAGCATCGGGGTGTTGAGGCTCAAGGGGATAAACATACCCAGGCAGAAGGCCAAGGCGGGCACTCCGAGCCAATTGAGCAGCAGCGCAAGCACAGCGCCGGTCATATAGAGTATCCAAGGGGTGTCGCCGCCCATCATCAAAGGCTCAATGACGCTGGCCATAGCGTTGGCCTGAGGAGCCACAAGAGCGTTGGGGCCGGTGAAGCCATACACCTGGTTGAGCACCATAATCACACCGCCCACAGTAGCGGCCGACACCAGAGTGCCCAGGAATTTCCAGCTTTCCTGCTTCTTAGGGGTGGAGCCGAGCCAGTAGCCCACTTTAAGGTCGGTGACAAAGCCGCCGGCCATGGAGAGCGCGGTGCACACCACACCTCCCAGAATCATCGACACCACAATGCCTTTAGTGCCGTTCAGGCCTATGCCCACAAAGATGGCAGAGGCGATGATCAGAGTCATCAAGGTCATGCCGCTCACAGGGTTGGAGCCCACAATAGCTATAGCGTTGGCGGCCACGGTGGTGAACAGGAATGCAATCACCACTACCACTACCCAGGCCACAGCAGCCTGCCAAAGGGTGTGGATCACACCTATCCAGAAGAAGATGAACACGGCCAGGAGAGCTATGGCTATGAAGAGCACAATGTGCTTCATGGAGATGTCGAGCTGCCAGCGCACACTCTTGGTGGTCACGGCGCTGCCTTTGAGCTCACGGCCGGCCAGGCCCACAGCTTGGCAAATGATAGGCCACGACTTCACAATGCCGATAATGCCGGCCATCGCGATACCGCCGATACCCATTTTCTTGGCAAAGCCGGTGTAGATATCTTCGGGAGCCATACCGGCCAAGTCGCCGGCACCATAGGTGCCCAGCAGAGGCACAGCTATCCACCACACAAACAGAGAGCCCGCAAAAATCACAAATGCGTAGCGCAGACCCACAATGTAGCCCAGGCCGAGCACAGCGGCACCGGTGTTGCAGCTAAACACGAGCTTAGCTTTCTCAGCCACAGTGTGGCCCCAGGAGTAGGCAGTGGTAGTCACAGTCTCGGCCCACCATCCGAAGGTGGCCACAATATAGTCGTAGAGGCCGCCTATCAGCGAGGCGATGACCAGAGTCTTGGCTTGGCCGCGAGTGGCCTCACCCTTACCTTCGCTGCTCACCAGCACCTGAGTGGTGGCAGTGGCTTCGGGGAAGGGGTATTTGCCGTGCATATCCTTCACAAAATATTTGCGGAAGGGGATGAAGAAGAGGATGCCGAGCACGCCGCCAAACAGGGAGCTGAGGAATATCTCAAGGAAGTTGACGGTGATTTCGGGGTGTGAGCCTTGCAGAATGTAGAGCGCGGGGAGGGTGAAGATGGCACCGGCCACAATCACGCCCGAGCAGGCGCCGATGCTCTGAATAATCACATTCTGGCCCAGGGCTCCGCTCTTCTTAAGAGCGCCGGAGAGGCCCACGGCTATGATGGAGATAGGGATGGCAGCCTCAAACACTTGGCCCACCTTGAGGCCCAGATAAGCGGCTGCGGCACTGAATATTACGGCCATAATCAAGCCGGTGGTCACTGAATAGACGGTGACCTCCTTTTGCTCGCGGTCGGGACGCATCACAGGGTGATACTCCTCGTCGGGTGCCAGTTCGCGAAACGCGTTCTCCGGCAGCGAAGAAGCATTACCACCGTCGGTCGGGGCCGCGGCTTCCGCCCCTTTTTGCAAGGGGGGAGGGGTAACAGATTTTTTCATATTGTTAATGTTTTGGTTTCATGCAAGTTATATCCGGTGCAGGCTGAAATAATCACCCCGGGGAGCAATCCTCGGCCTATTTGAGGTATTCCTCCAAGTAGCCGTAAAACGCCGGGTCTTCGCCCACTACTATCTTCTTCACATAGCCTTGCGGGTCGATAATCACCTTAGTGGGGAAGCCGCCCACGCCGTAGAGGCGATCTACGCGGTTAGGAGTGTCGTCGGCCTCAAAGTCGTTGTAGACATGCACCCAAGGGAGCTGATATTTCTCAATAGCTTCGAGCCAGTCGTCTTGGTCGTCGCGGCAGTCGATGCCCACCACTTCCAGCTTACCGGCATATTTCTTATAGGCCTCTTTGAGGTCGGGCATACCTTTGATGCACCAGCCGCACCAAGAGCCCCAGAAGTCAAGAATCACCCATTTGCCCTTGAAGTCGGCCAGGGTCACGGTTTTGCCTTCCGGGTTAGGCAGAGCGAAAGAGGGAGCGGGCTGAGTGCCGCTCTCAAGGGCAGCTTGGAGCTGCTTGCGGGCCAGAGCCTTCTGCACACCCACCTTAGTCTGCTCCACAGCGGGCATAAGCACCGAAGCGGTGGCGGCAGGAGTGATGCGGCCGTAATAGTCCATAAAATCTTCCTCGCTCAGATAGAGCAGGGCGTAGCACCACGCCGGTGAGTCGGCGTTGCTGTCCATAAAGCCCTTAACAGCAGCATAATATTGCTGCTCCACGGCGTCGGCATCCCCCTCCTTTTCACCTCGCATAATAGCGTAAATCTCCTTCTCATAAGGGGCCACGAGTGCCTGGAGCGAGCTGACACCATCCATCAGAGCGGTGCCCGAATATTTCACCTCGTCGCCTGCTTTAGCCACAGCCACAGCCTCTTTAGGTGAGGCGAGATAGACAGTGGCAAAGGGGCGGCGTTGATTCTTCAGCACAAAAGCCACCTCGGCGGGCTCCGTGAGCTTGGGGGCGTAGATGGCTGCGCCTTGGGCGTCGAGGGTCAGGGTAGCGGTAAGGTCGTCGCCCTCTCCGCTAATAGCTGATTCCTTCACCAGAATCTCGCTGCCGGCGGGCAGGTCGGTGGTGAGCTTCACATCGGCGGAGGCAGCGGCCGCAGTGAGCAGCGCCAGCGCCGGTAAGATAGTCTTTTTCATAAAAATATATGGTTTGGTTTATTTCTCTTTGTTGTTAGAGGCGGCGCGGTCCTTGGCCACCTCGGCGGCAAACACTTGGGCCTTATTGTAGGCCTTTTGGCTCTCAGTGAGGGCCTCGTTGAGCTTCTGTTGCTCCTGCCACAGGGTGCCCAGGGTGGCAAACATGCTCTTCTGCTTCTCGCTCAAGGTGATGCGCGAGCCGCAGGGACGGAAGGTGAGGGTGAGGGGCTCCGAAAGGTGAGCGAGCACAAAGGTGGTAATCCTCTCGGCACTCTCGCCGTTGAAGGCCACTCGTGAGAGCCCTCCTATGCGATAGTTGAGCTCGCCGTCTTGGGCCACAGCCTCGGTGGCGGCACTCTCGCCGGCAGCGGTGCTCACCTCAATAGAAGTGAACGGCGCGCCCTTCAGTGAGGCCACCAGCTCCACATCGTTGCTCTCAAGCAGGCGGAGCAGCAGCCCGGTAGAGGCCGTGGTGTCGTAGCCCTTCCAGCCCGGCGCCACTCTATACTTCTCCACCAGAATCTCATCGTCGATCACCTCCAGGCTCTCGGCGCCGGCGCTCACTATGGCATATAGCGAGTCGGCACGGCTCTGAGCCGCGGCTTGCAGCTGCTCGTAGTGCTTCAGAGAGTCGGGTAGGGTGGCCCGCCAAGCCTCGCGGGCTGAGGGGGTGGCACTCTCGGAGCCCCCCGATGAGCAGCCGCCAAGGAGCCATAGCCCTCCAAGGGCTGCCAATATATATATAGGTGTATGTTTCATATTGCAAATGCGAATTTACAAAATTATTTCCTACCTGAAGCCCTTGAAAGCCGAAAATCAGCATTTTCGCCCCCTATTCGCTAATTTTTTTGTAACTTCGCATAAAATTTAAAACAATAATGATTTTACCAATTTACCTATACGGCCACCCCGTGTTGCGCCAAACAGCGCAGCCCATCGAGGCCGACTACCCCGACCTGCAGGCCCTCATAGCCGCCATGTGGGACACCATGTATAATTCCGACGGTGTGGGTCTCGCCGCCCCCCAGATAGGCAAAGCCATAAAGCTCATTGTCATAGACGGTGAGGTGATGGCCGAGCGCTTCCCCGAGTGTAAGGGCCTCAAACTCACACTCATAAACCCCGAGCTCGAAGTTATCGACGACATTGCCCCCGTGGGCCGCGAAGAGGGTTGCCTCTCCCTGCCGGGCCTCTCGGAGACCGTGAGCCGCACCGAGCACATACGCCTCCGCTGGCTCGATGAAGCCCTCCAACCCCAAGAACGCGAATTCACCGGCTTCGCTTCGCGCATTGTGCAGCACGAATTCGACCACCTGCTGGGCCACGTCTACATCGACCACATCTCCCCAATCCGCAAATCCCTGATTCGCAACAAGCTCAACAACATTGTGAAGGGCAAAACCAAGTGCGACTATCGCACCGTCCCCGCCCCCAAGCGTTAAAACAATCAATCATGGCAGACGACAAAAAAGTAATATTCTCAATGGTGGGAGTCAGCAAAGTGATTCCACCCCAACGTCAGATACTCAAAAACATCTACCTATCATTCTTCTACGGCGCCAAAATCGGCATCATAGGCCTCAACGGCTCCGGTAAGTCCACACTGATGAAAATCATCGCCGGCCTGGACAAAAGCTACCAGGGCGAAGTGGTGTTCTCACCGGGCTACTCGGTGGGCTACCTGGAACAAGACCCAAAGCTCGACCCCGACAAGACAGTGCGCCAAATAGTGGAAGAGGGCATGAAGCCCACCCTCGACCTGCTCGCCGAATTCGACAAAGTCAACGAAGCCTTTGCCGACCCCGACGTGCTCGACGACCCCGATAAGATGGATAAACTGATTCAGCGCCAAGCCGAGCTCCAAGACCACCTCGACGCCTGCGACGCCTGGAACCTCGACACCCGCCTCGAACGAGCCATGGACGCCCTCCGCTGTCCCCCCGAAGACCAACCCGTGGCCAACCTCTCCGGTGGCGAACGCCGCCGTGTGGCCCTCTGCCGTCTCCTGCTCCAAGAGCCCGACATCCTCCTGCTC
>CAYVAK010000112.1:0-6428 GCA_964448425.1 uncultured Sangeribacter sp. | reverse complement strand
ATTGGTCGCGGCCAGCGCGAGCTTATCATCGGCGACCGCCAGATTGGTAAAAGTGCTATCGCTGTAGATACTATTATCAACCAACGTAAAAACTTTGAAGAGGGCAAGCCCGTGTATTGCATCTACGTGGCTATCGGCCAAAAAGCCTCCACTGTGGCTTCATTGGTCCACACCCTCGAAAAGCACGGCGCTATGGACTACACTGTGATTGTGGCTGCTACAGCTTCCGACTCAGCCTCCATGCGCTACTACGCACCTTTTGCCGGTGTGGCAATCGGTGAATATTTCCGCGACACCGGTAGAGATGCCCTCATAGTTTACGACGACCTCTCAAAGCAGGCTGTGGCTTATCGTGAGATTTCACTTATCCTCAAACGCCCCTCCGGACGTGAGGCTTACCCCGGTGATATCTTCTATCTGCACTCACGCCTCCTTGAACGTGCCGCTAAAATTATCGACAACGAGGAGATTGCCAAGAGCATGAATGATATGCCCGAAGTGCTCAAACCGCTCGTTAAAGGTGGCGGTTCACTCACTGCACTTCCTATCATCGAGACTCAGGCAGGCGACGTTTCGGCCTATATTCCTACCAACGTGATTTCAATCACCGACGGCCAGATTTACCTCGAGACCTCACTCTTCAATCAGGGTATCCGCCCCGCAGTGAATGTAGGTATCTCAGTGTCGCGTGTGGGTGGTAACGCCCAGATCAAGGCTATGAAGAAGGTGGCCGGTACGCTGAAAATCGCACAGGCACAGTTCCGCGAGCTCGAATCGTTCACCAAATTCGGTGGCGATATCGACCCCGTAACCGCCAAAGTGATTGACCGCGGTCGCAAGAACCAGCAGCTCCTCATCCAGAAGCAGTATCACCCCTGGGCTGTAGAAGACCAAGTGGCTGTGATCTACTGCGGTGTGAACGGACTTTTGGAAAGCGTGCCTTTGGATAAGGTAGACGAGTTCCAAGAGCTCTTCCTCCAGCTTTTGAAAGCTAAATACCAAGCAGAAGTTCTCGATGTGCTTCGCAGTGGCAAACTCACCGACGAGGTGGAGAGCCTGTTGCGCAAATGCGCAGCCGAAGTGGCCGAGAAATACGCTCAGTGATACAAATAATGTCTGCCCCGAAGCCCCGCCCGGAGCGTGGGCTCGGGTGCCGACATAAACACAGGCACTCGCTCCCTTGCTTCAAAGCAGGTGCGGCGGTTGCCAACAACAACAATCAACCATTAAGCTTTGTCGGCCCTTGGGCCGGCAAAGCACAAACACAAATCCGGAAAGGTCATGTCCACATTACGCGAACTGAAAACACGCATAGGCTCAGTGTCGTCGAGTGAGAAAATCACCGGCGCAATGAAGATGATTTCATCGGCAAAGGTTCACAAGAATGAGCAGGCATTGAGGCGTCTTCAACCGTTTAAGGACGGCATAAAAACAATTATGGGGCATCTGCTACTCACAGATGCAACCTTTTCATCGCCTCTTATTGAGACACGCCCTGAAGTGAAGAGCGTGGGAGTAGTGGTGTATGGTAGCGACGACGGATTGTGTGGCGCTTACAATATCAATATTCTCAAATATCTGATAGGCGTAATCGCCGATCTTAAGAAGGAGTATGGCGAAGAGCTGCAAGTGAGAGTCTACTCAGTGGGCGGCAAAATCGCTAAAGCGGTGGAGAAGCTCAAAATCTCCGGTGTGGAAGCCCGCAGAATTGAGGGCGTCGACAGCAAAATGCAAGGCGCCAAGGTGAACGAATTTACCGACCTGCTTCGCAACGCATTCTCCGACGGAGAGCTCGATAGAGTAGAGGTGGTGTATATGCGCTTCCTCTCCATAAGCCGACAGAGAGCCACTCGCGCTCAACTGCTGCCTGTGACAGCGGCCGACCTTATGGCCGATGCCGATGGCTCGGTGGACGGCAACAAACCATATCTCTTCGAGCCCGACCCCAACAGCATATTCAATCAGGTGTTGCCCATGTATATAAGCAGCACCATGCAGCAAATCACCATAGAGAATCGCGCATCCGAGCAGGCCGCTCGCATCATGGCTATGCAGAGCGCCAACGACAATGCCAAGAAACTCTTGGAAAGCCTGCAGCTTGAATACAACAAATTGCGTCAACAAAGTATCACTACCGAATTGCTCGACATCTTGGGCGGCCAGGTAGAGAAATAGAGATAGTAAACATAGAGTAATAATTATAGCAGTAATAAAAACAAGAAAGTAAATATTTCCATGAGCAGTATAAAGGAATATTTCTCATCGGTAGGCAAAGGCATAAAGAGCTTGGCCGTGGGCATGGGCGTCACCGGACGCGAACTTGTCACCCCCAAGATCACTGAGTGCTATCCGGAAAACCGAGACACATTGCAGATACCGGAGCGTTTCCGTGCAGAGCTCAAGCTCAAGTACGACGCCGAGGGACGTCACAAATGTATAGGTTGCGGACTCTGCCAGATGAACTGCCCCAACGGCACCATTCACCTCACCACAAAGATGGTAGAGCTCCCCGACGGTAAGAAAAAGCGCAAGCTTGACAAATATTACTATGATTTGGGAAGCTGCACATTCTGCATGATGTGTGTAGAATCATGTCCGCAGAATGCGCTTGAATTTAGCAATGACTTTGAGCAAGCAGTGTTCAGAAGAGAGACATTGGTAAAGACCCTAAATTACCTTCCTGAAGTGGAAGAGCCGCAAGTGGCCGCACCCAAGGCAGCTCCCGCCGCCGCACCGGCACAGAAGCCCGCAGCAGCTAAAGCTCAGAGCGCCTCAGCCCCCGCCGCAGCCGACAAGGAGACTCCTGCTGCTGCCAAGAGCGCTGCTCCTAAAACAGAAACTAAAGATAAACCCCAAGCATAATGTTAGCAAACTTCATTCTTTACTTGGTGGTAGCCATTAGCATCGTAGTATTCTCGGTGTTGGCAGTCACCACGCGCAAGATACTACGTTCAGCCACTTATCTGCTTTTCGTGCTCGTAGCCACTGCTGTGATCTACTTCCAGCTGGGCTATCAATTCCTGGGCGCAGTGCAAATAGCGGTCTACGCCGGTGGTATCCTTGTGCTCTTCGTATTCTCAATTTTGCTCACACAGCACCCCGCCGACACCGTGGAGCCCGTGAGCACTTGTCGCCGAATACTGGGAGTAGCTACATCAGTAGTAGGTGTAGCGCTTCTGTGCTATCTCTTTATGAGCTTCCCTCTCATTGAGGGCCACTCATTCACCGAAGCAATAGCGAGCGACGACATTACAATGAACGAAATAGGCCACGCACTCCTGAGCACCGACAAGTTCGGCTATCTGCTCCCCTTCGAGGCTATAAGTGTGCTCCTATTGGCATGTATAATCGGTGGCATCACAATTGCCCGCAAAAGATAACGACAGACTACTATGCAACTTACCCTATTAATGTATCTTGTGCCAAGCATTCTGATGTTTGCTTGTGGAGTCTATGGCTTCCTGACACGCAAGAATTTAATTGCGATATTAATATCGCTGGAGCTGATGCTCAATGCTGTCGATATTAATTTTGTAGCATTTAATCGCTTCCTGTTTCCCGGCCAAATGGAAGGTATGTTCTTCGCTTTGTTCTCAATAGCGATTGCAGCCTGCGAAACAGCGTTGGCGATTGCCATAATCATCAACATTTTCCGCCAACTGAAAAATGTTGATATTCGTGAAATCTCCAAAATGAAGAACTAAGACATGGATATAACATTACCTATATTAATCCTTGCCATTCCCATTTTCATGTTCCTCTTCATCGGCCTTGTGGGCGTGAAGATGAGCCATAAAGCTGCCGGCGTGCTCGGCATCTTGGGCATGGGCACTACAATGGTGATTTCCTATTATGTGGCATTCACCTATTTCTTCAGCGGCAGTCCTGAATTTATTCTCGACGGAGTGCGTCAGCAATTACAAGTGTTCGACGTGACTTGGTTGCGATTCTCCGACACACTGACCGTGAATCTCGGTTTCCTGTTAGACCCTATCTCAGCAATGATGCTTGTGGTAATCACCACAATCTCATTCTTTGTGCACCTCTACTCATGGGGCTACATGCACGGTGAGACAGGTTTCCAACGCTTCTATGCATTCTTGTCGCTATTTTCATTCTCAATGTTGGGACTGGTGGTAGCAACAAATATTTTCCAAATGTACATCTTCTGGGAGCTCGTGGGTGTAAGCTCTTACTTGCTCATCGGTTTCTACTACAAGACTCCGGCGGCAGTGTCAGCTTCCAAGAAAGCATTTATCGTGACCCGTTTTGCCGACTTGGGCATGCTCATCGGTATCCTGGTGTTCACATTCTTCTTCCAGAACGAGAATGCCGAGGCAGTGTTTGCAGCTGAAGGCTTCTCAGCGTTCAACTTCCTCGACATCACTCAGCACCCCGAGCTTGTGATTAAGTCGATGCAGGGCATGACCTTCCTGGGCGGCTCAATGCTCACTTGGGCACTGGTGCTCATCTTCACCGGTGGTATGGGTAAATCAGCCATGCTTCCTCTTCACATTTGGCTTCCCGACGCAATGGAGGGCCCGACACCTGTATCGGCACTTATCCACGCCGCTACCATGGTTGTGGCCGGTGTCTACTTGGTGGCACGTATGTTCCCCATCTACGCCCTGAGCGATGGCGCCATGGACTTCATCACAGTGATTGGCGCACTCACCGCACTCTATGCTGCTGTGGTGGCCTGTGCACAGATTGACATTAAGCGTGTGCTCGCATTCTCCACCATATCGCAGATAGCCTTCATGATGGTTTCACTCGGATGTGCACGTCCCGAGCTCCACGAGGGCCTTGGCTTCATGTCGTCAATGTTCCACCTCTTCACACACGCCATGTTCAAGGCGTTGCTCTTCCTGGGCGCCGGTGCCTTGATTCATGCAGTCCATTCAAACGACTACACCGCCATGGGTGGTTTGCGCAAATATATGCCTATCACTCACTGGACCTTCCTCATAGGCTGTCTGGCCATTGCAGGTATCTATCCCTTCGCAGGCTTCTTCTCAAAAGATGAGATGCTCTCAGCCATGTATGCTCAGAGCCCTGTGTGGGGTGTATGGATGACAATCGTAGCCGGCCTCACCGCCTTCTACATGTTCCGCCTCTACTTCCTCATCTTCTGGTGGGATGAGAACCCCAACTACAAACACCACAAACCCCACGATGCACCCTGGCAGATGTCGCTTCCGCTCATCATACTGGCAGCCGTATCGTGTGTAGCCGGATTCATACCTTTCGGCAAACTGGTGACTTGGAACGGCGAGCCTTACGAGATTCACATCGATTGGGTGAAGGTGGCAATCCCCAGCCTTATCACAGCCATCGTGGCAATCTGCCTGGCTGCTAAGATGTATATGCGTCGCAACGACCTGCCCGACAAAGTGGCAGCCATCTGGCCTTCACTCTGGACAGCAGCTCACCATCGCTTCTACTGGGATGAACTCTACATGTTTATCACCCACAAGATAATCTTCAACGGCATTTGCAAAGCAATAGCATGGTTTGACCGCCACATCATAGACGGCACAATGGACCTCTTTGCCAAAGTCACCCAGCGCGCTTCTTTCGCAATTCGCGGCATGCAGAGTGGCAGCATTCAGACCTATGTGCTCTGGTATTTCATTGGCGCAGTAGCCTTGGCAATAGTCACTATAGCTTGTGTGCTCCTCTAAGTCTCATTAATTAGAACAGAGAAAACGATATGATACTTGATAATATATTAATCTGGTTTGTAATCATTCCGCTACTGATGATGGCGGGATTGGGACTGAGCGGAAGCAAAATGAATCAAATCCGCTTGGTGATGTCGGTAGGAGCAACAGCCCTCTTGGCTCTCTCAGCCGCCGTGTGTATCCTCTTCCTGAAAGCAAGAGGCGCAGGTGTGCAAGATGAAATGCTCTTCACCGGCGATTGGACATGGTATGCGCCGCTCAACATTAAACTCTCGGTTGGCGTGGACGGCATCTCAGTGTTGATGCTCATGCTCTCATCAGTGATAGTGTTTGCCGGTGTGTTTGCCTCATGGAAAATCACTCCGCTACCTCGCAACTTCTTCCTGTGGTTTGCACTGCTATCCATGGGTGTCTACGGCTTCTTCATCTCAATAGACATCTTCACAATGTTCATGTTCTATGAGATCGCTCTTATCCCGATGTATCTGCTCATCGGCGTTTGGGGCACCGGCCGCAAAGAATATTCTGCAATGAAGCTTACCCTGATGCTTATGGGTGGCTCGGCATTCCTGATGATTGGCTTGCTGGGCATCTATTGGCACTCAGCTCCCGAAGGCGCTCAACACACTTGGAACCTTCTGGAGATAGCTCACAATAACTCCATCAGCGCCGGCTGGCAATACTTCCTCTTCCCAATGACATTTGTGGGCTTTGGCGTATTGGGCGCAATGTTCCCATTCCACA
>CAYVAK010000111.1:0-6516 GCA_964448425.1 uncultured Sangeribacter sp. | reverse complement strand
TCTTCAGCCACCTGCACTAAAATTTCTAAAAAATGAGATGCGAATCTTGGATATTTCGCTAAATATCACTAACTTTGTGCACTTTTTGTCGGAGGGCTTTCCTCCGGTAGCGTTCACCTGTGCTCTCCTAAGGCGCATAATATCAGCTTAATATGGGTAAATTTGCACCATACAAAGTGAATCTCGTAGCAATTGCTGAAGGCAAATTTCAGCAAGACTTCGTCATCGACACACAGTTTTTCAAGAATATGGAAAACAGTGACGTGTTGGAAGCAGATGTGAAAGTGCACCTCGACATGGACTACCGCAATGGCATCTACGACTGCAACTTCACACTCCGTGGCATGTTGCAAATACCGTGCGACCGATGCCTGGACCCCATGGAGCATCCCATCGACACCACCTACCACATAGCCGTGAAATATGGTCCCGAATACGACGACTCAAGCGACGATGTGCTGGTGATACCCGACAGCGACGCCTTCCTGAACGTGGCCTACATGCTCTACGACACCATAGTGCTGACCATTCCCATGCGCCATGTGCACCCTCAAGGCAAATGCAACAAGCAAATGGTGAATGCCCTGCACAAACATAGAAGCGCAGTGGAAGACGCCCGCACGCTTGACGGAGATGCCGACAACTTCGACAGCGAAGAGCTGGCCCAAGAAATCGACCTCCCCGACACCGAATAGAGAAGAATAGCAGAGGGCACCTAAGCACCCAAGGCCGCATCCACCCCATAGGCCTCGATGCACAAGGGCCGTCTGCAACAACTATATTTGTAAATAATATTAATAACCAATAAGAAAATGGCACATCCCAAAAGAAAACAATCTAAAACACGCACCGCAAAGCGTCGTACACACGACAAAGCGATAGCCCCGACTCTTGCTGTTTGCCCTAACTGTGGCGCTTGGCACATTTATCACACAGTGTGTGGCGAATGTGGCTACTACCGTGGCAAAGTTGCTATCGAAAAGGCAGCTGTTTAATTTTTCCTAACGCTTACCTCAAGAGTGTCGGGCTACACATAGCAATGTGTGGAGCATGGCCCTCTTGAGGATTACCGTTTATAAATCCCCCGGCGCTTCGCCGTCGTCGACGACACCACAATCATAAGCCCGCGGGGGAGTGTCACACATCGACAACCAATCATGCCCCAAGAGCCGAAAGCATCCGGTTGGTGGGCTTATAGAAATAACCCGTTTTTTCACCCTCTCCCCACCCTCTAAAAGGAGTAATCCCCAAATACAAGTCATGCTTAACGCTAAAATCACCGGTATAGCCTCCTACGTGCCCGACGACATCCTCGACAATGAAATGCTCTCCAAGATGGTCGACACCTCCGACGAGTGGATCACTACTCGCGTAGGCATAAAGCAACGTCGCATACTCAAAGCCCCCAATCAAGGTTCAGGCTTTATGGGCATCCAAGCCGTAGCTAAACTCCTCAAAGACACCAACACTAATCCCGACGAAATCGACCTACTGATTTGCGCAACTTCTAACCCCGACTACCGTTTCCCCTCCACAGCTTCTGTAATAGCCCACGGAGTGAAACTGCCCAGCGCCTACGCCTTCGACGTACAAGCCGCCTGTGCCGGATTCATTGTCACTATGCAAGTGGCTCGCGCTTATATCCAGTCTGGATTAGCAAAAAAAGTTATCGTAGTCGCTGCAGAAAAAATGTCGAGCATGACTGACTACGAAGATCGCGCCACCTGCCCCCTCTTCGGCGACGCAGCAGCCGCTGTGCTCGTTGAGCCAACCGAAGAAGCTATCGGCGTAATCGACTCTGAAATCCATATCGACGGCAATGGTCTCCCCCACCTCCTTATGAAGGCCGGTGGCTCGGTGAAACCCGCTTCTCACGAGACTGTAGACAATCGCGAACACTATGTCTACCAAGAGGGTCGCGCAGTCTACAAACACGCTGTGAGCAATATGCTCTCATCTTCAAAAATAGTGATGGAACGCCAAGGCCTCACCGCCGACAATATCGACTACTTTGTGCCTCACCAGGCTAACCTGCGAATTATTGAAGCTGTAGGCGACCGTCTGAAAATGCCCGCCGAAAAAGTGCTCGTCAACATTCAGCACTACGGCAACACTTCGGCCGCTTCAATTCCTCTTTGCCTGGACGAATATAAAGGCAAACTCCGCAAAGGCGACAAGATTGTGCTCACCGCCTTTGGTGCAGGATTTACTTGGGGTGCGATGTACCTCATATGGGCCATCGACGGCAGCGACAAATAACCGCCTCCGCCCTATCAATCTTTCGACACAAACATTTCCTAAATACCTTCAGCCCGAGCGATAAGTCGCCCGGGCTTTTTCGCATATTCGCCGCCCACTGTTCGCAACAATCCCCTTAAATCGCCGAATGGTCAACGCTTAAGGAAACGCCTCTCCACAAGCCTATAGCTTAAGACAGAGAGCAGAAAAGTGGCCGCTATAACCGCTACGAACGCATCCGGGCCTTGCAGGCCAAAATGCCACACAAGGAGAATCACAGGCATATGGAAGAGATACACATCGTAGGAGATGTTGGCCCGCTGCGAAAGCCACAGGCCCCAGCTGCCGGTAAACGACAACCATATCACAATCACTGCAAGGGCTAAGGGCATCAGCAATACATCTACCGGCAGCCAAAGCTGCGATAGCAGGAGCACTGCTAAAGCTGCAAGCGCCCACAGATGCTTGTGGCGCATAAATAGGGGCAATATAAGGCGCAACCCTGCGCCGGCATAAAAGAATGACAACTGTCCGAACACCTGCCGACTCAAGATATTACAAGCCTCCGAGCCGGTGGAGTAATAGAGGTTGAGAAACACCAACCGCCACACCCCCGAGAGCAAGATGATAAGCAAGAAGAGCCACAACACTGCGCGCTCCCTGCGAGCAAACTTTGCAGACAACCACAGCACCAAGGGCGCAGAGAAGTATAGCAGCCACTCAATCTTCATGGTCCACAAAGATCCATTAACAGCCCAGCCAGAGAACACTCCGGGCAAATCGGGCTGCAAAAAATTAAGAAAGCAAAGATTGGCTGCCAAATAACGCCACCACCGGGAGGAGGTGAAATATTCCAAAGCCCCACACTCGCTCACCGCCACCAGAGTGAAGGCGCACAGCAACACTATGAAGAAATAAGAAGGGAGTATCCTGCGTGCTCGCCCGGCCACATAGCTCTTAAGCCCCGACCAAAAGCCTCCTTTATCAATTGCTTTCACGCAACTGCCGAACACCAGAAATCCGCTCAAGGCAAAAAAGCCACCCACAGCCGAGAAGCTGTCGGAGGGCCAAAAGATATTGGTGTTCATCACAAGATTAAAATGAGCAATTAGCACCGATATAGACAAATAATATCTCACCGCATTCATATTGTTGCGGTGAGATATATAAGGTATATTTAATGAAGTGCTCAATATTGCAGGTAGGTGGGGACCATCGGTGACCTTAGTTCATCACTAACACTTTAGTGACTTTAGCATCGGAGGAGTCGGTCGATGAAGTGGATGCGGCTATGTAATAGACGCCGGTGGGCACACGCACGCCGGTAGAGTTAGTGAGGTCCCAAAGCATCATGCCGCCTTCGCTACGGCCGAGCTCTTTAACCAGGCCACCGGAAGCGTCGAGCACTTTAACCAGCGAGCCGTCCATGAGGCCCTGTATGGTGAGATAGCCGTAATATTCGGGGCGCACGGGGTTAGGATAAGCCACCAACGAGTCGTAGTCGTCGCCGGCCGGAGCGGTGTCGCTATAATACTGTGCAATGCCATATTCAGTGCCAAGCCACACACAGTTGCTATCATTCTCGAAGCCAATGGCGTAGACATTGTCGGAGGGGAGGTAGCTGTTGTCGGAAGTGAGCTGGAGCAGAATCTCAGAGCCGTCGGCCGATGTTTCTACCACACCATTGCCAAGTGTGGCAAACCATTTGTGGCCGGCGCCGTCAATTTTGATATCATAGACAGGGCTGCCTTCGAGGAGGTAGTCGGCGAGGCCGGTGCCATCGTTGCGAGCAATTTTCACGCGGTTCACATGTGTGTCGCCGGAGAGGCCTTCAGAGGGAGTGAAATAGAAGAGGCCGTTACTGGTGCCCACCCACACTTTGCCGGTTGAGGGGTCTTCACAGAATGTATAATAGTATATGGCATTCACGCCATTTCCATCCTGGTCAACGAGCGAGGTGTAGTGCACCACTTGGTCGTCGGCACTACTGTCGAGTGTGCCTTTATGGTTAAGGAGGAAGAATCCGGGGTCGTAGGAGCTGCTGGCCAGCACTATCAAGTTTTTATTTTGCGAAGCCACGAGTGGCAACATGCGGTTGTGGGAATTGCTTTCAAATCCTTCCACATTAATGCTCTTAATGTTTGATACGTTGTTGGCAGCACGGTCTTCCTTAGTCCAGCAATAAAGGTCGGGGGCACTAACGCCGTTCCACTCGGAGGAGTGGATAGCCCAAAGAGTGCCATCAGCATCAAATTTAGGTACACCTACACGGCAATAAGCAGACCAACCGCTTGAGACGGGGAACACAGCCGATACGCCTGATTTTGAAGTGTTATCGCCACTACGTGTGTAGATCTTGATTGAGAGGTCGGAGAGGTTATAGCTTATCATGCCATGGCCGAAGCTACCCATCCACAATAAGTCTTCATTCTCAGGATCCAAGGTGCCCTCGGTAGTGGCTCGAAGAAGATTTGAAAGTGAAGAAGTGGAAAAAACCGGACTCTTATTCACCCACTCATTGTTCATATAAGTGGAAATCAAAGATCTGTAGTCTACCGAAGTGGAAGTAAATTGATCATTATAGATAGAATTACTTGCCACCATGCCATATTTAGAACTTGGAGCAAAGCCAAACGCTCTATATACATTCGGTGCATTGAGGGTAGCATATTCGCCGAATGTTGGGAGAGTCTGAGTGGCCCAAGAGCCGTTTTCATATTTCTTGTGATAGAGGCCGGTACGAGAAACCATCTGCCAAATATCTTCGCCTGCCCAACTGCCATAAGACTGTGTGCAATTCACTAAGTTGAAACGGATGTTGGAGGTGCCGGTGATAGTCTTACCGGTGCCGTCAAGTTTAACAATTATACAATCCCACTCGGTGTTGAGGAAATATCCGTCACGACTTTCGGAGATGTCTTGTACATTTGATGTGTAGAGTTGTTTCTCTTGAGTGAAGTTGCCGGCATCGTCGAAGCTGCCCACATAGGGGTAGGTGGCAACATACATGAATTTGTCGTCGTTAAGCGGCTCCACAAATTTAGCGGCCGATGGGCCGTCGGTCACTTTTGTGAAGGAGCTCCAGGAGGCGTGGTTGTCGGTGCGTTTCACGCTTGAGACATAGAGGCCGTCGTCGGTTGCGGCGATAAGGCGGTTGCCTGCTCGAGCCACAGAATTAATTGACTGATTGTAGACGTGCGATTCGCAAATCACATTCTTGCTGTCGTCAATCACCAGATAGCCGAAGGCTGTGGCCACATAAGCTCTGTTGTTGGCAGAGTCGAATGTCACTGAATTCACATCTTTGCCTGTGGTGAGAATTGCACTTGCCAAGCCGGGCACATTGTAGCAGCGGTCATCGTCGTAGAGGATGTCAATGTTGTAATCGCTGTAGATGAGAAGCATGTAGCCCTTGTCGCGATTATAGTACATTGATTTAAGGGAGTTGCCATGGATGTAATTAGTGGAGTTGTAGGCTTCCATGGTGCTTTCATTCTTGTCGTAGACAAAAAGCGAAGAATCGATAGTGGTAAATCCCGGAGCCCAATCCCAGTAACCTTGCCCTTGCGCAAGAATATAGACTCTGCTTGAAGTGTCGATTACTTTATAAATGTAGCAATCGAAGGAGTTGTGCAGACGCCATTGTCCGGGGGCGGTAGATTGTGCCGCCGCGGTGTGTGGGAGGATTGAGGCTATCAAAAGTGATAGAATTATGGATATCTTTTTCATATCTTTAAGATACTTGTAGAGTTGTTATGGCCTTTACAGGGGCGCCGCGGGCTCATAGCGAGTTGCAGCCGCCCTGTTAATATATATACTGATTTTTAGGCTTTTTATTGTGTTGGAGTGTTGGAGTTAACATTGTTTTACCACCACAGTATGCCGAGCACTCTGAGGGTGGCAGAGGAGGGAGGGAATTAAGAATGCGGCCCGGAGGGGTCGCCACTACAGCTCTGCAAGGCGAGCGCACAGCTTAGCTATGGCTCTGCCTCGGTGGGATATTTCATTTTTCGCATCGGGGCCCATCTCGGCAAATGTTTTGCCGGTGCCCAGGGGTATGAATATAGGGTCGTAGCCAAAGCCGTCGGTGCCGCGGCGGCAGGTGGCTATTTCGCCTTCTACGGTGCCTTCCATCAGCTCTTCGCCGTGGGCGTCGGTGATGAGGGCCACTACTGTTGAGAATCGGGCGGCGCGATTGCTTTCGCCTTCAAGGGTGGCAAGGAGCTTGCTCACATTATCGTCGGGGGTGCAGTGCTCTCCGGCATAGCGCGCGGTGTA
>CAYVAK010000110.1:0-6667 GCA_964448425.1 uncultured Sangeribacter sp. | reverse complement strand
TCTCGGCACGCTGGATGGCACGACTCTCGGTACAAAAAGTTACGGCAAATATTTGAATATGCCGTAACTTTTTGAGATTTGTTATGTAACAAGGCGGGTGGATGTCGATGCTGTGCCTATTTTGACGGGCCTTCCTCCTTGGCGGACGGGGATTTGGCGGTCAGAGTGGGTCGGGGATTGGCGGTCAGAGTGGGTCGGGGATTGGCGGTCGGAGCGGGTCGGGGAGTTGGGCGGAGGCGGGTCGGGTCGGAGGCGGGGCGGGGGAGTGTGGGTCGGTAGTTGGCTGATTATTCTGTTTTTATTGTCTGATTTTCACTATTGGGGGAGGGGCGGGGAACGCTTACGCGGATTTTTTATATCTTTGTAGCCGCTAAATCGGGCCTCGGCGCAAACTTTTGGAGCTCTGGCTTGTTTTGGCATTGTTGTGATTTTTTTGCCCCGGTGACATCACTAACACTTGTATTGGGCCGAAACTTAATTTGTAATTTTAATACTCTAAGATGAGGAAAAATCATATTTGTGTGGTTGCAGCAGTGGCGGCAGCATGGGGCCTGAGTGTGCCCTCGGCTGTGGCTTCTGCGAGCAATCTTATGGCTCGGCAGGCGGTGCCTGCGAGCAGTGTGCAATCTGCATCCCAAGGCGTGGCCGCTTCGCAAGCGGTGGCTGCATCAGAAGGCGTGGCTGCCGGCGACTCTGTGGCTGCCGGCCGACATTTGGTGCTTTCGCTCTCTGATTGTGTGAGGATAGCTCTCGATCAGAACCCTACTGTGAAGGTGGCCGATATGGAGATTACCCGCACCGACTATTCCAAGAAGGAGGTGTTGGCTTCGCTGCTGCCTACGGTGGATTTCAGCCTGAGCTATTCGCGCTCTCTGGAGCTTCAGCGCATGCGCATGAATTTTGGCGGTGAGAGTCAGACCATTAAGATGGGCACCGACAATAGTTGGAACATGGGTTTCTCGGCCTCGGTGCCGGTGGTGGCGCCGCAGCTCTGGAAGCAGCTCCAGCTTAGCGACACTCAGATTATGGCCAATGTGGAGAGTGCGCGCGCTTCGCGTCTCGACCTGGTGAACCAGGTGAATCAAGCCTATTATGCTCTGCTGCTGGCTTATGCCTCCAAGGAGGTGATTCAGCAGAACTACGACAATGCTGTGCTCAATGCTTCTATCTACGAGAAGAAGTTTGCGGTGGGCACCGCTTCGGAGTATGATGTGCTGCGCTCCTCGGTGCAAGTTAAGAATGTGGAGCCGGAGCTTCTGCAAGCCGACATAGCCATTAAGCAGGCTCGCCTTCAGCTTTGCATCTTGCTGGGCTTCGATGTCTCTTATGAGATTTCTACCGACATGACACTGAAGCAGTATCAGCGCGACATGTTTGCCTACACCAGCGGCCTTGACCGCTCTATAGCCGACAACTCGTCGCTGCGTTCGCTGGACATCCAGACCAAGGCTCTGGAGCAGACCGTCGACCTCAAGAAGCTGGCTTGGGCTCCCACCATGGCCGCTACCTTCAATTATAACTGGAACTCGATGAGCAACGGCAATATGTTTAAGAACATCAGCTTCAACCCTTACAGCTCGGTGGGCTTTTCAATTGCGGTGCCCATATTCTCGGGCGGCTCGAAATATTACGGTCTCAAGGGCGCCAAGGTGCAGCTCGCCGAGGCGCGCCTCAATCGCGACAATCTGGTGAACTCGCTGAATATGCAGGTCGATCTGGCTATCGACAATATTAATAAGGAGGTGAGCCAGATAGAGAGCAGCGAGGAGGGCGTGCGCCAGGCCGACAAGGCTTACGAGATTATGCAGAAGAGCTTTGAGATTGGTGCCGCCACCTATCTCGACCTGCGCGACAGCGAGCTGGCTCAGACTTCGGCCCGCCTCTCTTATTATCAAGCCATCTACAATTACCTTGTGAGCACCTCCGAGCTCGACCTGCTTCTGGGCAAGTCGGTGGCTCCAAGTGTAACAACCAAATAGATAAATAGTTAACACACACCCTAATACACATCCATTATCACTATGCGTTATTTCACCCCGGTAGCAGCCCTTGCAATGCTGCTGCTCGCATCCTGCTCAAGCAAAGAATCAGCCACTACAGCCACCGACAATCAAGAAGAGATTCCGGTGGTGAGTGTGCAGGAAGTGTCGGCACAAGATGTGCCCCAGCTTTTCGACTATACGGCTCAGACAGAGGCCGACAAAGTGAATAATATATCCTCCTCATCGTCGCTGCGCATCAAGAGCATCTTGGTGGACGAAGGCCAGAAGGTGGCCAAGGGCCAGCAGGTGGTGGTGCTCGACGATGTCAATGCCACCAATTATCAGCTTCAGGTAGACAATGCTTTGGCTCAGCTGGAGAATGTGAAGATAGACTATAACCGCGCCAAACAGCTCTATGAGATAGGCGGCGGCACCAAGCAGCAGGTAGACCAATATCAGCTGCAACTGGTCACCGCTCAAAACAACCTTGCCAACGCGCGCCGTGCCCTTGCCAACGCCAAGGAGAACAATGTGCTCACCAGCCCTGTGAGTGGCGTGGTGACCGCCCGCAACTACGACCCAGGCGACATGACCGGCTCGCTGCCGGTGCTCACCGTGGCGCAGGTCAACCCTATGAAGATTGTGATTAATGTGAGTGAGACCGAGTATTCGCTCATACACCTTGGCATGAGCGCCGACATACGCTTCGACACCTATGGCGATGAGGCCTTCACCGGTGTGATAAGCAAGATTCTGCCCACTGTCGACCCTCAGAGCCGCACCTTCGGCGTGGAGATCACTCTGGACAACGCTTCGGGCAAGGTGCTCCCCGGCATGTTTGCCCGCGTGGAGCTCAACCTGGGTGTGAAAAACCATGTCGTGGTGCCCGACCGCGCTGTGGTGAAGCAGCAGGGCTCCGGCAATCAGTTTGTGTATGTCTACGACCCCAAGACCTCTACCGTGGCCTACCGACAGGTGACCCTGGGACAGCGCTTGGGCACCACCTATGAGGTGATCGAAGGCCTGGAGGCCGGCTCGCAAGTGGTGGTGGTGGGCCAAAACGCCCTCGCCGACGGCAAAAAAGTGACCCTGAAAAAGTAGACCCACTTCCTTCCTCAGGCCCCGCCCGCCTCAGGGCAGCCTTTCCTCAGGCTCCCCCCTTGGGCCTCAGGCCGCGCCTGCTAAAGAAAACTCACACACACTTAACTTCAAATTAAAGAAAAAGAAATGTCGCTATACGCATCAGCCGTTCGCCGCCCGGTCATGACCACCCTCTGCTTTGTGGCCGTGATAATCATGGGCCTCTTCTCACTGATGAAGCTGCCCGTAGACCTCTATCCGGACATCGACACCAACACCATCATGGTCATCACCATGTATCCCGGTGCCAGCGCCGAGGATATTGAGCAGAATGTCACCAAGCCGCTTGAGAACACTCTCAACTCGGTGGAACACCTTAAACACCTCACATCCGAATCGAGAGAAAACACCTCGGTGATTACTCTCGAATTTGAGTATGGCTACGATATAGACGTGCTCACCAACGATGTGCGCGATAAACTCGACATGGTGGAGTCGAGCCTTCCCGATGATTCTCAAAACCCGATTATCTTCAAATTCTCCACCGACATGATTCCCATCTGCCTGCTCTCGGTGGAGGCCACCGAAAGTATGCCGGGCCTATATAAGATACTCGACGACGGTGTGGCCAACCCCTTGGCCCGTATCGACGGCGTGGGCTCGGTGTCTATCACCGGCGCCCCCAAGAGGGAGATTCACGTGTATTGCGACCCCAACAAGCTGGAGGCCTACGGCATCACCGTGGAGCAGATTTCCACCCTCATAGCCGCCGAAAACCGCAACACCCCCGGCGGCTCATTCGATGTGGGCTCCAACACTTATGCCCTCCGTGTGCAGGGCGAATTTTCCGACTCACGCCAGATTGAAAACATACCCATCACCGCCGTAGACGGCAAAGTGGTGTATCTGAAAGATGTGGCCCGGATCGACGACTCTCTGGAGGAGCGCACCCAGCGCACCTACATCGACAGCCGCAACGGTGCCATGATTGTGATTCAGAAACAGTCGGGCGCCAACTCGGTGAAAATCTCCGAGCAGGTGATGAAGATGCTGCCCAAGCTCCAAAAAAATCTCCCCTCGGATGTGAAGCTGGGCGTGATTGTAGACACCTCCGACAACATCCTTAACACCATAGCCTCACTGGAGGAGACGGTGCTCTATGCGCTGCTCTTCGTGGTGATAGTGGTGTTCTTCTTCCTGGGCAAGTGGAGGGCCACATTTATCATCGTAATCACCATCCCGGTGTCGCTGATAGCCTCCTTCATCTATCTGCTGGCCACCGGCAATTCACTCAACATAGTCTCACTCTCGGCGCTCTCCATATCCATCGGTATGGTGGTCGACGACGCCATAGTGGTGCTGGAGAATGTCACCACCCACATAGAGCGCGGTGCCGACCCCAAACAGGCCGCCGTGCATGGCACCAACGAGGTGGCCATCTCCGTAATCGCCTCTACGCTGACCATGATAGCCGTGTTCTTCCCGCTCACCATGGTGACCGGCATGACCGGTGTGCTCTTCCGCCAGTTGGGCTGGATGGTCACCATCATGATGATTATATCCACCACCTGCGCCCTCTCGCTCACCCCCATGCTCTGCTCCTTGTGGCTGCGGGCCGGCAAGTCGAGCAAATTCTTCGACCGATTCTTCAGCCCCATATCCCGTGCCCTTAACGGCCTCGACAACGGCTACGCACGCCTGCTGCGCCTGGTGGTGGGCCATCGCACCGTCACAGTGCTCGTGTGCATGGGCATATTCATAGGCTCCCTGTTTCTGATGAAGCAGGTGGGCACCGAATTCTTCCCCACTCAAGATAATGCCCGTCTGGGCGTGAGCCTGGAGACCCCCATCGGCACCCGCGTGGAAATCACTCAGGAAGCAGTGGCACGTCTCGACTCCCTGTGGCGAGCCAAATATCCGGAGATTCAGGTGTCGAGCTTCACCGCCGGCCCCGCCAGCTCCGACAACACTTACGCCTCCTTGAGCGACAACGGCTCCCACATAGTCTCCATGAACATTCGCCTCACCGACCCCGGCACCCGCTCACGCACCATCAGCGAGATTGCCGACAGCATGCGCGCCGACATCAAACGCGAATTCCCCGAGTTTAAAAAGGCCCAAGTGAATGTGGGCGGTGGACGTAACGCCGGCATGGGCGGCCAATCCACCGTAGACTATGAAATCTACGGCTACGACTTCACCGCTACCGACTCAGTGGCCCAAACCCTCAAGAAAATCCTGCTCAACATCCCCGGCACCGCCGATGTCACCATATCCCGCTCCGACTATCAACCCGAATATCAAGTGGACTTCGACCGCGAAAAGCTCGCCCTCCACGGCCTCAACATGCAGACCGTGGCCTACGCCCTGCGCAACCGCGTGAACGGCTCCACAGCATCCGAGTTTAGAGAAGACGGCGAGGAATACGACATCAAAGTGATGTTTGCCCCCGACCGCCGCACCGAAATCTCCGACCTGGAAAACATCTCCGTAATCACCTCCACCGGCGCCTCGGTGCGCATCAAGGATATAGGCAAAGTAGTGGAACGCTTCACACCCCCTACCATCCAGCGTAAAGACCGCGAGAGAGTGATCACCGTCTCAGCCGTGGTGAGCGGTGTGCCCATGAGCGAAATAGTAGAAAAGTCGCAAGTAGAAATCGACAAGCTCCACCTCCCCTCCGGCATCAGCATAGAGCTCTCCGGTAGCTATGAAGACCAGCAAGACTCCTTCCGCGACCTGCTCACCCTGGGCCTGCTCATCATCATCCTGGTCTACATCGTGATGGCCGCACAGTTTGAATCGCTCACCTATCCGGGCATAATCATGACCTCACTGCTCTTCGCCTTCTCCGGCGTCTTCATCATCCTCTGGCTCACCGGCCACACCCTGAACATCATGAGCATGATCGGCGCAATTATGCTAATCGGTATTGTGGTGAAAAACGGTATCGTGCTAATCGACTACATCACCCTCAACCGCGAACGCGGCATGGGCATACGCTCAGCTGTGATCATGGGCGGTAAGTCGCGTCTGCGCCCCGTGGTGATGACCACCCTCACCACAGTGCTCGGCATGGTGCCCATGGCCATGGGCACAGGTCAGGGCTCGGAAATGTGGCGCCCCATGGGCACCGCCGTGATTGGTGGTCTGACCTTCTCCACCATCCTCACCCTGCTCTTCGTGCCGGTGCTCTACTGCACCTTCGCATCCCGCGGAGTGAAACGCAACCGCAAAAAACACCGCCGACAGCTCGCCAAGCAGCAGGCTAAATAAAAACCAAAAACGAAAACAAAATGAAAGCAATATTTATAGCCTACGACCAGGCCCACCACGAAGCAGTGATCGAAGCCCTGGCCAAGAGCAACTGCCGCGGATTCACCGGCTTCGGCACCGTGCAAGGCCGAGGCTCCAAGAGCGGCGAGCCGCACTACGGGTCGCACGCCTGGCCCTCCCTGGCCAACGCAATGATAAGCATGGTCGACGACGAGAAAGTAGAAGCCGTCATGGCCCGTTTGCGCGCCATCGACGAGGCCAAACCCCGCCTGGGCCTGCGCGCATTCGTCTGGACCATCGAGCAATCCCTTTAGCCGCCCTTTAGCCGC
>CAYVAK010000109.1:0-6706 GCA_964448425.1 uncultured Sangeribacter sp. | reverse complement strand
TCTCGGAGGGGGCGGATTTGTGGGTTACAAAAGAATTGACTATTTTTGTGTGTACTTATCGGGCCGCTCTCTCGCCCGCATCGCAAGGCCTCTTTGCGGGCCTCTTTGCGTCGGCAAGGTTTTCATCCGTCGGCGCTTTGCGGTCTAATCGCTTCATGGTGAGGTGATTGCCGGTGGCTCCCTTCTGAGGCTCTCGGTGGCTGCTGAGGCGATGAGGCTCGGTGCGTTTATTATTTTCACAATCTATAAAAAGTTGTTATTTTTTGCGTATGGCGCGAAAGAAAAAAGTCCTTCCTGTGCTTCAGGATGTTGAGATAACCGGTGTTGCCGCCGAAGGTAAAGCCATTGCTAAGGTGGTGCTTGACCCGTTGCCCGACGGCACCGAAAATCGTATGGTGGTGTTTATCCCTTATGGTGCGCCCGGCGATGTTGTTGATGTTAAGATAGATAAGAAGAAGCGTTCCTACGCCGAAGGTCATATAGAGCGCATGGTGAAGCCTTCCGAGCTCCGCCGCGAGCCGCGTTGTTCCCACTTCGGAGTGTGTGGCGGCTGCAAATGGCAGCATCTGCCCTACGAAGAACAGCTCAAATTCAAACAGCAACAGGTCACCGACGCTCTGGTGCGCATCGGCAAGGTGGAATTGCCCGAAATCTCCCCGATTCTGGGCTCTAAAAACATCTGGGAATACCGCAATAAGATGGAATACACCTTCGCAAGTCGCCGTTGGCGCACTTGGGAGGAGGTGAAGAGCGGCGAGCTCTTCGACGGCCACCCCGAAGCATTAGGCTTCCACATCCCCGGAGCCTTCGACAAGGTGCTACACATTGACTGTTGCCACCTTCAAGACGACCTCGGCAACCAAATACGCAATTTCGTCTACGACTTTGCCTGCTCTCACTCACTGAGCTTCTACGACCTCAAGGCCAACCAAGGACTGCTCCGCACCCTGATGATTCGCATCGCATCTACCGGTGAGGTGATGGTTGTGGTGGTGTTTGGCAGCGACGACCGCCAAAATATTGCCCTCGTGATGGACGCCCTCAAACAGCGCTTTGAGCAAATCACTTCGCTTCTCTATGTGGTTAATATGAAGGCCAACGACACTATTTCCGACCAACTGGTGGAGGTCTGGAACGGCCGCGACTATATTGAGGAAGAGATGGAGGGCCTCAAATTCAGAGTCAATGCCAAGTCGTTTTATCAGACTAACTCTCTTCAGGCCTATGAGCTCTATAAGGTGGCTCGTCGTTTTGCCGGCCTCGACTCCCTCCCCGCTGCCGGTGAAGCTCCTTTGGTCTACGACCTTTACACCGGCACCGGCACCATAGCCAATTTCGTGGCCCGCAACTGCCGCAAGGTGGTGGGCATTGAATATGTACAAGAGGCCATAGCCGATGCAAAAATCAATGCCAAGGTCAACGGCCTCGACAACACCCTCTTCTACGCCGGCGATATGAAAGAGATTCTCACCGACAACTTCGTGGCCGAGCATGGACGCCCTGATGTCATGATTATCGACCCCCCGCGCGCCGGTATGCATGAAGATGTAGTAGGTGTGATTATGCGTGCCCGCCCCGAAGTGATTGTTTATGTGAGCTGCAACCCCGCCACTCAGGCGCGCGACTTGGCGCTGCTCGACTCCCAATACACAGTCACCGATGTGCAGCCCGTGGATATGTTCCCCCACACCCACCATGTTGAGAATGTGGTGCGCCTTCAGCTTCGCCACAACCCCTAATAAATCAAACAATTAAGGCTGCGTCATGAGCTCATGGCGCAGCCTTTTTGTCAGCCCTCTTCATTTTGGGGGCCTTTGCCTTAGGCATCGCGGTTCTCGGGCAGCAAGGCGCTGTTGATGGCCTCGCGACACTCCGACATCAATTGCTTGGTGTTGAAACCGCGTTCGCCCGGATAGATAGGTTTATGTATGGTCAAGGTCACTTTGCAGGGCGTCACATTATAGCTCGTGCGAGCCATAGCCTTAAACGAGCCCTCAATAGTCACCGGCACCACCGGCAACTTAAATTCGCCTGCCAGCATAAACGCACCGCGCTTAAAGGCATTCATCTTGCCGTCGTAGCTGCGGTGGCCTTCGGGAAATATGAATAGCGACATATTGCCTTGCAATATCTTCTCCGCACCGCTGATGGTGTCCTTGATGCCCTGGATGCTCGAATCGTCTACAAACACGTGGCGAATAGCACGGCACGCTCTGCCCACCATAAACACTTTCTCAAGCGACTTCTTCATAAGCCATTTAAAGGGGTGGTTCAGGTAGCCGTAAACCGCCCATATGTCGAAGGCCCCTTGATGGTTGGCCACAAACACATAGGCTGTCTTTGGGTCGATATTCTCGCGACCCACCACCTTCACCCTCACAAAGGCCAGCAGGCACACCGCCCTCGACCAAAGCATCGGCGGCCAATAGCCGCCCCAGTCGGGAAATCCCAGCAGTGAGGCTGTGATGGCAGATACACATGTCAGCAACGTTAAAATGATCATCAACGGCATCGCGATGCACCATTGATACACTCTATACAAGTAAATCATATCTTTCTTTAGTTCTCTGTTCGTTCTTTAATCTGATGTCTTGCAGGTTAGCCTTGCAGGCGAGGGGAGGGGTCTTTACCACTAAAAGTCAGCAATCCGGGCTTCACGCATAATTGTGGGTTATGTATGAGCCCGGATTTCAAATCTTAATTCTGACCGATAGAATCGCTCCCGGTTTGCTCTGTGGCGCCGAGCTGTGGCTCTGTGAGCCGCTTGCCGGCTGCGCAGATGAGAGTGGAGGTATCGATCAGTCCGCGTGACCCGGCTGTCAGTCCGCGTGACCCGGCTGTCAGTTCACGTGCTCCGGTGAAATAAGCTTGTAGCCTTTGCCGTGGATGTTGATAATCTCAATCTGCGGGTCATCCTTGAGCAGCTTGCGCAGCTTGGTGATATACACATCCATGCTTCGTGCGTTAAAGTAATTGTCGTCAATCCAGATGTGCTTCAGCGCGTAGTTTCTTTCCAGAATCTCATTCATGTGAGCGCAAAGCAGCGACAGAAGTTCCGACTCTTTGGTGGTGAGCTTCTTGGTCACATCGCCTATCACCAGTGTCTGTTTCTGAGTGTCGAATGTGAAGTTGCCCAAGCGATACATGGTGATTTCTTTTTCCTTCTTGCCACGTACACGGCGCAGGATAGCGCTGATTCTCGACACCAACTCCTCCATTGAGAAGGGCTTGGTGATATAGTCGTCGGCTCCGATTTTGAAGCCTTCAAGCACATCTTCCTTCAGCACTTTTGCAGTTAAGAACACAATGGGTACCTCTGCGTTGATGTTGCGAATTTCCATGGCCAAAGTGAAGCCGTCTTTCTTCGGCATCATTACATCGAGCACACATAAGTCGTATTTCCCTTTCAGAAATGCCTTATAGCCTTTTTCTCCGTCAGGAAACAAATCTACTTGGAAGCCTTTAGCTACCAAAAATTCTCTAAGAAGCATGCCGAGGTTCTCATCGTCCTCGCATAGCAGAATGTTTAATTTATCGTCCATAGTTTCCTTGTTTGTTTCTGTTTTGTAATCTTATTAAGCGGTTCTCTGCTGTATTGGTTAAAATCAGGGTTTTACTTTCTCAATCTGTGGGCGCTTCGGCTGTGGGCAGTGTGATGATAAAGGTGGTGCCTTTGCCATAGTCGCTTTCAGCCCTTATGCGTCCGTGAAATCCTACCACTATATTGTGCACATATGCCAGCCCAAGGCCAAAGCCCTTCACATTGTGCAGGTTGCCGGTGGGCACTCTATAGAATTTGTCGAATATCCTCTTCAGATGCTCCTTCTTGATGCCTATTCCGTTGTCGGAAATCCGTATCTCTATACTGTTGGCATTCGGATTCGAGGTGCTGAGCCGCAGCAGAGGCGGCACATCTTCCCTCATATATTTCACCGCATTGTCAAGAAGGTTGTATATCATGTTGGTGAAATGCATCTCATCCACATAGGCAAGTGCATTTGTAGCCTTCAGATTCTCTTCTATTTTGCCGTTGTTGTTCTCCACTTTTATCTTAAAGTTTTGAATCACGGCCGATATCACCTCATTCACATCAAGCTCCGTCCACTTAAAGTTGGGCAATTGCTTGTCGTAGAGCGACATCTGGAGCACTTTCTCCACCAGATAGCGCAGTCGCTTCGACTCTTCGCCTATCACTGTGGAGAGATGGGCCAACATCGATTCCGACTTATGCACCGAATCGTCCTGCATCATCTGCGAGGCCAGCGATATGGTGGATATCGGGGTCTTGAGCTCGTGCGTCATATTGTTCATGAAGTCGGTCTTCATCTCTGTGAGCTTCTTCTGCCTGAACGCCACTATGATGGTGGAGATAAACACAAACAGCAGAATGAGAGTGAAAAACAGTGTGGGTATCAGCCACCTCACCGACACATATATATAGTTGCTCTTGTCGGGGAATAACACCGAAAGATAGTATTTCACATTCCCGGCCGGGAAGAGCAGTTGGCTGTATTCATTGCGCTTATCGTCGGGCGTGTAGCCCTGCGTGGCGTAGATGGTCTCTCCGCCGGTGCTCTGCAAGCAAAACTCAAACGGCAGGTTAAGGCCGTTGTTGCTCAGCTCCGTAGCCAATGCGTTGCGCACCACCGACGAGTCGGCCCTTTCAAGCGGCGAGCGATTGCTCGACTCTCTCATTATGTTGAGTATCACCTCGTTGAGAAGTCCCTTTTGATACAGATATTGTGTGCGAATCACATCCTGCATCCTCTTATAGCGGGCTTCCAGCCGAGGCTCGGTGTTGTTGGTATATGTGATGGTGAGGGGTGAGAGCTTAAAGGTGCTGTCGGCTTCTTCATCGGTCACATTGCCGAAAAAGCTGGTCTCTATGTCGTTGACATCCTCCTCCAGATAGTGCAGGGTCTCCTGACGCTCCAGAAAATCCGACACCGCTGCAAGGCTCCTCTTCACATTCTCCGAAAACTGCTGATTACGCATCTTTGACATCCTGTCCATATACATTATCTGTATATAGATCAAGCCGCCAAATGTTACTGCCATTACTATGGTCAACAGCCAAATAGTTGATTTCTTCATTAATGCGTGTCTTTATCAGTCGGTGTGACTCCTATTGCCTTTGGTGTGATGTCTCTGCCTTAGCTCTGATATCTATCGCCTTCCGGAACTTGCCCTGCGGCCTGCCCGGCTCTTGCCCGGCGCCCTTCGGAGCTGTATCCTACGGCTTTGGTGCGACTCCCAACTTTGCAGTTTTCTTGATTATATATATTTAACAAAATTGGAGGCCGAATGGTTTAATTTTATCAAACTCAATTTTAACACACCGTGCAAAATTAACAAAATTATGTAAAATTCACAAGCCATTTCACTTAAAATCTCTTCAAATCGCCTCATTTTGTCCCAAATTGCCTCAAAATCGCCCTAATTACCCCTAAATCAGCAACAAACTTTAACATAATTAAATTCTCTCCCCCTCACAAAAAAATGCTCTCACCCCCCCATTCACCCCATATCCCCGCCCCGATTTCCCTCGCATTTCTCCTTTCCGCCCACAAAAAAGGAGACCGTCTAACTCGAGTTAGACAGCCTCCTCTATGTGTGCCTTGCCCTGTGGTGAGGGCTAAGGGATTAAGCTTGCTTAAAGTCGGCGAGCGATTCAGGGTTGAAGTCGGCGATGTAAGCACTGTGCTTTGTAACCTCTGCTTTCGCAAATGCCACAAAGTTGCGTGCGCTCTTTGTCAGAGCACCGGCAAGTGCCTCGCTCTCCTCACCTGTTTTGGCAGCGCGGTCTGCATCGATTGTGAGCAGATAGCCCATAATGGTGTAGCCGGCCATCTCCACAAGGCGACGAGCCATGAAGTCGGCGTAGCCTTCCACTGTCTTGTTGGCCTCTACAGCCTCTACAGCTTTGGCATAAGTCTCGCTGAGCTCCTTCAGTGTCGCGAACAGCGGTGCGTAAGCCTCACCTACCTCAGCTTGTGCATACTCTTGCATTGCTGAGAGATATGTGCCGGTGAAGACGTGGCGGATGGCTGCCACTACCTGAAGTTGGGTGGTACCCTCATAGATAGAGGTGATACGGGCATCGCGATAGAGACGCTCGCAAGCGTAGTCTTTCATGAAGCCTGAGCCGCCATGTATCTGGATGCAGTCGTAAGCATTCTGGTTGCAGAATTCGCTTGACAGACCTTTTGCCAGCGGTGTGAAGGCATCGGCCAGCTTTGAATAGTATTTCATCTCCTTCTTCTCATCGGCTGTCAGTGCGCGCTCTGATGAGATGTCTTGGAGTATCTTATACATATCCACGAAGCGTGAGCATTCGTAGAGCAGCGAACGTGAAGCATCGAGCTTACCCTTCATTGTGGATAGTATCTCGTAGACAGCGGGGAAGTTGATGATAGCCTTGCCAAACTGCTCACGCTCCTTAGCATATTGGAGAGCCTCGCGATAGGCGAGTTCGCTCACACCTACACTCTGAGCGGCAATGCCCAGGCGAGCGCCGTTCATAAGAGCCATCACATATTTGATAAGACCGAGTTTGCGGCTACCTACCAGCTCTGCGGGAGCATTCTTGTAGACGAGCTCGCAAGTGGGGCTGCCTTTGATACCCATCTTATTCTCAATGCGGCGCACGTTTACACCTCCGTTGCGCTTATCGTAGATAAACATGGAGAGGCCGCGGCCATCTTTA
>CAYVAK010000108.1:0-6756 GCA_964448425.1 uncultured Sangeribacter sp. | reverse complement strand
CACAGGCTCTATTTCACCCTGAACTGATAGCCCACAGTGGCCATTATGGAGAGTGAATTTGCACCGCTGAAATCGCGTGTGCGGCCGGTCTTCACCACATTGCCCAGCCCATAGTAGGCGCGAGCCTCCAGATTTATGGAGTGTCTGGAGTTTAAGAATATCTCGCCGCCAAAGCCAAGCGAGATGCCGAAGTCTATCTTGTTGTCGGCACTCAATGAGTATTGGTCGGTGCGGCGCGACGAGGGGAATCCGCTCACTCCCGCCGGATTGGTGTAATCAAAATTGGCCGAAGTCGACTCCCCTACCATGAAGCCTATCTCCGGGCCGGCATTCACAAAGAAGTGGCCTCTGTAATTGCCGAAATATATGTGGGCCAACACCGGTATCTGGATGTAATTGAGTGTGCGCGAATAGCTGAAAGGGTCCTCTTCAAAGTTCTCCTTCCAGCCGCGTTGCTCGAAGTTGAGCTCTCCGATGATGCCGAAATGGTCTTCCTCTATGTAGCGCACTGTCAGGCCGAACACTCCGCCGGTGGCCATGCTCTGCTTCACTGTGGGATTGAAGAACACACGCGACACACTCGCTCCGGCCTTCGCGCCCACAAAGAGGTTGCCCTCATAGTGTGTTTCAGCTGCACCTCGGAGCCCGATGCTCGACGCCAACAGCACTAATAATATGCGTAGAATATTTCTCATAACTATATATGCGGTTGCCGCCGGTTAAAATTTGATTTTTTCTATCAAGCCCGAGGGGTTGTAGTGTATCAGGTAGAGCTGGCGGTTCACAAACCCCGACCAGTTGCTGTCGCGGCGGAAATCAAAATCTATCTGAAGGCCATTAGCACGGCTACAGGCCTTGTTAAAGTCGCCATGGTTAATAAGCTGTGAATCTATAAAGTAGCGAGCCACATCGTAGCCCATCGGCGCATAAGCCGGGAACGATTTGAGCAGCGACTCATTGTAGGTGGCTTGATACTGCGAGGTGAACTCCTTATAGGCCTCGTCGTCGTAGTTCACATATATGCGCGAGGGCAAATAGAGGTTGGCAGCCTTGTAGAGCGCCTCGTAGGTCTCGCCATACACTATCCACGAGGGGCGAGCGAGTGTGCGAATATTGGCCGCGGAATTAGCTTCGCGCAGGTTCTTGATACTGCTGAGCGCCTCGGAGATTTCCGCCTTCTTGGAGCAGTCGGGCACTAAGACATACGACTCGAAATCGGCAAACTTATAGTCGCGCAACGCCGAGACACTGTTCAAATCATAATAGCGCGAGCCGGAGGCTTTGATTTTCTTCTTCAAGGCCGCATTCACGCTCTCGGAGTCGTTGCTGTCGTCAATGAAAATATAGGTTGATTTGCCCATATCCTCCCACACCTCATCGGCTATCTTGGCATTCATGGTCGCTGTGGGCAGCAGCACCTGGAAGAAGTTGTGCGAATCGTCGGCACCGTTGCTCTTGGCGTCAAACACATTGATGATGTCTATGTCGTTGTCGCGGCCGAAGGCTATGAGCTCGGCAGGGAACTCTTTGTCGTAGGTGGCAAATATCATGTCGGTGGTCGAGGCATCTATCTTGCCCAGTTGGTGGGCGAGCGAAAGGTTGTCGGAAAGCTCAATCACTTTGATACCTATTTTGCGATTCCTAATCCCCAGCTCTTGCACTCCGAGCATGAAGCCGCGCAAGAATTCTTTGTCGCGCTTGGAGTCGGACGAGGCTGTCGACGTGAGTATCACAAAGTTAGCCTCATTCTCAGTGGCCTGCAGCGACGAAGAGAGGGTGCCCTGCACCTCCTCGTAGATTTCGCGACGGCCCGAAGCGGTGGCCTCGCGAGGGTCGGTGTAGGCCATGTCGCGCCACACCACTGTCTCGCTGATGGTCGGCACACTGATTTTCTTACCCTTCTTCAGGCTCTTGAGTGAGGGATTGTCCGCTTTAAGCTCTTCGACGGTGACACCGTTGGCAGCTGCCACGCTCTCCCAAGTGTCCTCCTTGGTACACTTATAAGTGGTGGAGCCCACCTTATTGCGCAAGGTCACCGGCATGGTGCGCACATCGCCATCCTTGCTGTTGGGCAGCAACATTATCACTGCGCCCTCAGTGAAGTTAGTCTCCGAGACACCGCGGTTGAGAATAAAGATGTCGCGCACTGTGGTATTATAGTTCTCAGCCACAATAGCCGGATTATCGCCCTCCTGCACGGTGTATTCCATCAGCATATTCGGGTCCAAGCCCACCAGCGGATTGCGCTGCGAAGGCTGCACATTAGCCGTAGCCGAACCGACCGAAGCCGAAGCCGAAGCCGAGCCTGAAGCCGGAGCCCCGGGGGCCGGAGCCGAAGTGAGCGGCTGCTGGCGGTCAGGGATGCCGCCGTTCTTATTCATCGACTCAGCAAGCTTTGAGGCCTTCTCGTCGGTAGAGGCGTTTTGCATCGCTGTGCGCAGTGCCGACTTGGTGTCGGAAGTGATTGAGGCTTTAGCGTTGCCCTTCGGAGTCACCTTGGGACCGTTCACCGGATAATACACCACATCGCCGGCTTTCAGGTGATTCACAATTGCCGCATTGGTGTAGTAAAAGGTCTGACTGTCCCAGCCAAACTTGTCGGCTATCTGTGCTACTGTCTCGCCTGAAGCCACTCTGTATTGGTAGTAGGTCACATTTTCCTTGGTCACAGTCGGCAAATCTGACACACTTTGGCCATAGGCATTTACCGAGCAGAGAGACGCGAACGCTAATATCAATGAGGGAATTTTGACTTTCATTTCAATCACTTTATAGGAGGTAATAGGTATGAGGGGGGGGAGAGGGAAGTGTTAAGGGTTAAGGGGGAGCGAGGAGAGAGAGGAAGGGTGGGTTATTTGCAGGCCATGTCGTAGGCTGAAGCCATAGCTTGGTAAGCCATCACGCCTTGGTCGCTAAGCTCCACGGTGCGGAAGTCGCCCTGCGGAGTAATCATCTTCACATGTGTGTCGTCTACGAATGTCATAAACGGTATATCTTGGCCATTTACATCTACCGACCATGTCTGTGTCTCCACGCAGAAGTCGAGACGCACTGTCTCGCCGGTGGTCTGATTTTCCACATCATAGCCTTTGCCGTCGCATTTCACCAGGTAGCGACCATTGTCGGTGTCGATCACTTTTGTGGATGCCGACACGGGATTGCTGCCGCTCCAGAACTCTATAGAGTTGATTACCAGCAAATCGGCCAATCCGGTGATTTCATACACGGGCAGAATCCAGAAGGCCACAAACACCAATTCGTTCACAAACTTAGAGCCGATGGAATTGTTCCACGACATCACGGAACTTGTAAGGGCAAATTTACCGATGCATGAGGTGAAGCAAAAAGCTGACGCTATGGCCAGTATAGCTGCAACGGTGAAGTATCTTCTTTTCATACTAAAAGGTTTTATATGGTTAATATTTCTATTTTTATATCGCTATATGGTTGCGGTTACGTTATTATTTTGCCGTGGCTGTGCTGCTATTTTGTTGTGCTGTCGCTGTTATATCACCACATTGTTTTTGTAATAGTCGAAGGTGCTGAGCACATTGTCGACATATTCCACAGTCTGAGTGCCGCGAAAATAGCCATGCTTCACCACCGGGTCGTTGTAATATTCCGGCTTCGACTTCATCAACACGGCATCACGCACATTGTTTTGCCACACCTTAGGCGACTTGCCATATTTGGCAGCCAGCGCCATTGCGTCGTAGACATGGCCCTGCCCCGCATTGTAGGAGGCAAGCACAAACTTCAAGCGCTCCGACTCGCTCTCCACTTTGCCGGCAAACATACCGTCGAGCGTCGAGAGTATCTTGACCGCTGTCTGCACATTGCGCTCGGGGTTGGTGATTTCCGCCTCCGAGAGGCCGTTGCGAGCGGCTGTACGCGGCATTATCTGCATTATGCCTCGCGCTCCCGCCCACGACACCACACTATTGTCGAATCGGCTCTCCTGATAGGCTATGGCCGCCAGCAAGCGCCAGTCCCACCCAATGTTGGGCGCATATTTCTTAAACAACGTATCGTATTGCGAAATCTTGCCCCCTCCCAGCGCCATGGGTGCCCCATGTCGGCCGCCGGGCGAGGTGCTCTCGTCGCTTTCGTCGTCAAATTTACGGCTCTTCGACTCTTCAAAATAGTGACGATGAATCCTCAACACCTCCTTATCGGCAGAGATGCCGGCCGCCCAGTCGTCTACAGCCTTGGCCAGGGTGCTGTTGGCTGTCGACACCGCCCACTTCGATTTCTGCTCAAGGCTCACCGGCAGCGACACATCTATCGAAGGATAGTAAGTTGCCTCAAGAGCGGCTATGTCGCTATCCACTATGGTGAGCGGCAGAGTGCCATTGGCCACCATCTCCACCAAATCGCGAGTCACGAGGCTGTCGCCCTCCACCGGCTCTATATGTATGCCGCCGCCTATCTCCTCATTCAGATTCTCCATGCGGTAGAAATACTTGGAGTCGCGCTCCACATACACCTTCTTGCCTATCAGCTTGGTCACATCGTCTATCAGCGGCTTTCCGCCCTTACTGCGCGGCTGCACCAACACCTGCGTGGTGATGTTTTCCGGACCGCAATACAGCAGCGAATCCTTATATTCGGAGGTCACCGGCACTTGACACGCCAATATATCCACGCCTCCGCTCCGCAGCAGCTCTATGAGCGCACTGAAGTTGGGCGCCACTACTACCTCCATGGGCAGATTGCGACTCTGTGCAAACTGCTTCACCATGTCGTATTCATAGCCCATCGGCTCATCCTTATACATAAAATAGGTGGTGGGGCTATAGAGAGTGCCCACTCTCAGAGTGTCGGGCATCCCGGTAGCCGCCGGCGCTTGAGCCGGAGCCGTGCCGCCTCCCTTGGAGCCGCATGAACCCGACACAAACAGTGCCATAAGGCACACCACGAATATGCATAAGTTATTGCGTGTCAACTATTTCACTCTTCTATTGCCGTAGGCTCACAGAGGGCCGCATAGCTCGAGCCCTCAGCTCGCCAGAGATTGCGAAATTAATAATTGTAGGTAAATTCGCCAAATTCGCTCTTGATAGTCAAGAGTTTGCCCTTAGGCTCGGCAGCCTCTACCCTACCCACTATCTGTGCCGGGATGCCAAACTCGGCCGAAATCTCTATGATGCGAGCCGCATACTCCTCGGGCAGATAGAATTCAAATCGGTGGCCCATGTTAAACACCTTGTACATCTCCTTCCAGTCGGTGTTGCTCTGGCTCTGAATCAAGCGGAAGAGCGGCGGCACCGGGAAGAGATTATCCTTCACAACATGGATTGTATCGTCGATAAAATGTAGTATCTTGGTCTGAGCTCCGCCGCTGCAATGTATCATGCCATGGATGCATGAGCGCATCTCCTCAAGCACACGCTTCACCACCGGCGCATAAGTGCGTGTGGGCGAAAGCACCAGCTTACCGGCATTGATAGGCGACCCTTCCACTGCATCTTCCAGACGGCAACCGCCCGAGAATATCAGCTCCGCAGGCATCGAGGCATCGCAAGTCTCCGGATACTTCTCAAACAGATATTTAGCAAACACATCGTGGCGCGCCGAAGTAAGGCCGTTGCTGCCCATACCGCCGTTATAGCCGGTCTCATAAGTGGCTTGGCCATAAGAGGCAAGGCCCACTATCACATCGCCGGGGCGGATATTGCCATTGTCCACCACATCCGAGCGCTTCATGCGGCAGCTCACAGTAGAGTCTACAATAATAGTGCGCACCAAATCGCCCACATCGGCAGTCTCACCGCCGGTGCTGATGATATTGATGCCATAGCCCCTCAACTCCTCCAGAAGCTCCTCGGTGCCGTTGATAATGGCAGCAATCACATCGCCCGAAATCAAACGCTTGTTGCGCCCTATGGTAGATGAGAGCAGAATATTGTCGGTAGCACCCACACACAGCAGGTCGTCAATATTCATTATTAATGCATCCTGAGCAATACCCTTCCACACCGACAAATCGCCGGTTTCGCGCCAATAAGCATAAGCCAACGACGACTTAGTGCCCGCGCCGTCAGCGTGCATGATGTTGCACCACTGCGGATCACCACCCAAAACATCGGGAATAATTTTGCAAAATGCCCTGGGGAAGATACCTTTATCCACATTCTTAATAGCGGCATGAACATCCTCCTTTGAAGCGGAGACACCGCGCAAGTCATAGCGATTGCTTTCCATATAGTGTTGTAATTCAATATATTTACCAGTACCATAGCAATTGCCCGCCGCCCGGCTGTACCTTGACACACCGACTCCCGGCAGCAATCACGATGCAAATTTAGCGAAAAAACACGAAACCAACTTATTTACCCTCCAAAAAATTCCCACCCCGCCATCTCCACCACCACTCACTCCACACACCTCCGACCAATCACATCGGCAAAAAATGGCCTCAACCACCAAAAGTTAATAAATTATAAAAATCGGTATGTAAATATTGTCAAAATCAAAAATATTTGGTAAATTTGGGCGCTCAACATCTCACATACTATCTATTAACTAATTAAATCTCATATGAAACTCAAAGCAGTATCAATAGCGCTCTGTGCAATTATCTTAACATCCTGCAGTAATGACGAGCCCTCTGTGAGTCAGGATTATGGTCAAGTAAAGACCGGTAATCCTTACAAAGTTCCACTGGAGGAAGCGTTAGCGAAAGCAGAAATTGTGATGTCAGACATATCTACCAACCCACTCACAAGAGCGACAAAAAACGTTGCGAGCGTAGAA
>CAYVAK010000107.1:2227-6825 GCA_964448425.1 uncultured Sangeribacter sp. | reverse complement strand
CCGGCATCTTTCCGGGTCGTTTTTGATAGTGTGCAAAATTACTACTTTTTTTTCAGTTTGTCACCTTTTTTTAGTGATTTTTTTGACTGCTTTTGCTAATGCACACTGTTTTAATTAAATGCGAGCTGTTTTGAGGTCGGGCCACAGGGACGGAGGCTTATTCAGATTTCGTGTATTCCAAGGCTTTTGAAGTATTGAAAGGTGGAATCGTAGAATGCAGGCTGACGGGTGGGGTCTTCGGGGAAGCCTTCATGTGTTTTGTTGGCGTTTCCTTCGGGCACGCATATCACTATTCCTTGGCGGGCTCTGGTGAGGAGCACTCGGTAGGCATTAAGCATGTATTTGCGGGTCTCTGCGTTGTTTTCGGGAATCCATTGGGTCTTGCCGTTGAATTTATGGAATGACCATTTGCCGTTGTCATAGTGCATATCTGCGTCCCAGAGCACACAGGCGAAGTCTACTTCAAGGCCTTGGACCTGTATTTCTGTGGCTGCCTCTTCCAAGTAGTTGGATGATCTGACGTCGGTTTTATCTTCGAGGAACCAATGCACGGCATTGTCTTCGTCTTGCGGGAGCACATGGACTGCCAGCGGCTTAAAGCGTGCTGAGACTTTGGAGATAAGTATGCCGGTTTGCTGGGTGCCTCGAGCTTGTTCTCGGAGCCAGGCGCGGGCTTTGTCCATGCTTCGTGTCAGCACTATGGGATAGCCATGGCTCACTACGTCTTTATATAAATCGGCGGCGTCGGGGTTGAAGGCCAGAAGGGAGTGAACGAAGGCTGAGAGCCGTTCGGCGCGGAATGAGCGCAGGCTCACCCCCAGATGCAATCGGTCACAATAGACTACGTTGGGGTTGTGCTTTAGCAATTCATTTACGTGGCCTTCGGCATATTCGGGGTCGGTAAGTTTGTCGGAAATGTAGACTTTCCATTGTGGGAAGCGGTCGTTGAGTGCGGCAAGCCATTCGGATATGCCGGCTTCGCCGGTGTTTATTTCTTGACCGCCGCCCACAAGGCATACAATAGTAGCCCAATCTTCGCGTTGGTCGAGCGACCAAATCAGGAATGCGGCCTCCGACATCGGAAAATTCGGCACCTTTAGTTTATTGCCGTAAGTGCCGCCGCGTTTCAAATAATTGGCAATTCGTTTATGAGTCCAGGCGCGCTGAGCTTCGTCGAAAATGGCTACATGCTCTACCTCGCCATATCCACTGTGCTGAAGTTTAACGGCTTTTTGTGGGTCGATTTCCAGTTTGCCGTCTTCCACCGGGTTTTTAATCTTTGCGAGCATATTGTCGCGATAGCGGTGGATGATTTGAATAAACTTGCTCACTTCACGGCGCGAGTCGGTTAGCTTTTTATTTTCGCCTTTTTCTTTGGCTTTCTTATAGTTATCGCGAGCAAGCGCTTCGGTGAGGACAGCTACGAGGGGGCCGTTGCCGGAGAGATAGACTGCGCCATCGTTTTCGTTGAATGAGCCATCGTCCAGGTACGACTGTTTAACTGCTACATCGAGGCCGACGAGTGTTTTGCCGGCGCCGGGGACTCCGGTGACGAAGCATATGCTTTTTTCGCTATTCCTCTTAGAGTGATTGATTACATCAAGGATATATGCTATAGTGTCATCGGTTTTCACTTTGTCGGCTTCATGGCGGGTAATCTCCTCCACCGAATGATTTTCATATAGCGAGCGGGCGGCCTCTATGATTGTGGGTGTAGGTGTATAGGGGCTGATGACCCAATCCTTGATTGTGCCACTGCGGTCGGCACCGGTATGTTGCAATACTTGTTGAATAATCTCCTGCAAACCGTATTCTCCGGTGATAAGCGGATTGAAGATAGAGTCGTTGTAGACCGACGGTATAAACGAGCGTGACGATGAAGTGTGTTTAGTGGGTATAAGGATGGGGACTATGATGCGGTCGTGACTGTAGCGATGAAAATTCTTCAAGTCGAGGGCATAGTCCATCACCTGCTCCACATCGGGCTGTAAAGCATCTTTTTGTCCCACTTTGAATTCGAGGCAAAAAATTATTCCGCGCAGGAGCAGAACCACATCAATGCGTTTGCCCAGCCGAGGTATATCATATTCAAAAATAATCTCAGCTTCCTCCTCAATCCAAGGCAAGACAGCTTTGCGCATGATATTAATTTCGCCCAGCCAGGCCTCATCGGTAGTAGTGAGTGCAGCGCCATGGAACGCATCGTGGATGTGTCCTAAAATCGAATAGGGGTCAGTGGCAATAAACGATTTAAAATCGGCCCTATACAAGCATCTGTTGGTGTTAATACCCGCCATTATAATTATTTACGCTTGCTTCCAGTCGCTGAGGGTGCGTGTGGCGGTGGAGAAGTTGACTCCGAGCTTGATAAGTTCGCGGCTGTCGGAAAGATAGGGAGTGGCGTAGCCTTTCTCTTCGATTTGCTTGAGGGCCGTTTCGGGCGTGGAATCTATCTTTATTTCAACCACATAGATATACTTCGGTGTCTTGATAACTACGTCGGTTGCACCGGCAGCATTTCGCACCTCCGCATACACTTCGTTGTGCAACATCCGGAAGAAGAAATAGAAGATGATGTGATAGTGTGCTTCGGTTTTCTGCGCGTCGGCCAAAATATTCTTGTCGCCCTTCATAAATGGGATTGATGCCAGCATGGACTGAAGCAGTTGCATCGCGCCGGCGACATCGCCCCTGCGGAAAGCGGTAGAGGAAAGAGATACCGAGCTGCTAATATTCTCAACGTCAGCATAAAGCGGCAGCAAATTATTCAAAAGGCCAACTCGAACTTCGCTATTAGGGATGGCTAACGTGTAGACGTCCGATTCTTTATTATAATCGCTAATTGTGAGATATCCTGACTGATACAGAAGTGGTAGCGGTCCTGATTGCAATTCCAACGGTGTTTCAAAGGCACTTGCAGCTACCGAGTCTATCGGATCCAGCATCTTAGGGTCGAATTTGCCTTCACGCTTATACTTCTTGAGCATCTCAATTAGGAAGTGAGGTGTGCCACTGGCAAACCAATAGCTACCAAATTCGTTTCTTTTAAACGCATTGAGTACACTGAACGGGTTGAATAATCCGGTAGAGTCGGCGCAAAAATGATAGCCATCATACGTATCCTTAAGCTTCGATAAAATCTCTTCCGGCGAAGAATTTAGATTGCGAGCCATTTCCTCAATTCCAAACCGAAAATTATCGAGTAGCTCCTGCTCTGTGATGCCGCAGATGGATGCATAATCCTTGCTGCGAGATATGATTTCCAAGTTGTTGAGCTCGCTGAAAATGCTTAACTGGGAGAACATTGAGATGCCGGTGATGAACACAAAATGGAGATAGTCATCGCAGGCCTTTAGCGGTAAATAGAAGTCGCTCATTACTTTGCGCACAGCTTCTAATTCCGATTGACTGTGAAGGACTTCCAACATGGGCGCATCATATTCATCAATAAGGACTACAACCGGTTTCCCGGTCTTATGATAGGCACGCTTAATGATTCCCGTAAGGTGCTCTCCCGGCGTAACCTCGTGTTCATTATTGCCATACAATTCCTCGTAGTCTTGCATTTTCAATATTATGGCTCGAGGCAGGTCATGGGCAGGCAGATTCTTTACTGTACTGAAATCAAATCTCAGCACCGGATATTGAGTCCAATCCTTTTCCAACTTTTCGATAGCCAAGCCTGCAAATAAATCTTTGCGTCCCTCAAAATAATACTTAAGAGTGCTTACCAATAGGGTTTTACCAAACCGCCGCGGTCGGCTCAGAAATACAGCCGCAGAAGTATTAGCCAGCTTGTAGACAAGGTCGGTCTTATCTACATACACTGCATTCAACGAACGCAATTTTTTAAAATCTTGTATACCTATAGGGTAGTATGGCTGAGCATTCATCGTGTTAAGCATTCTGCAAAGAATTAATTTCTGCAAATTTAACACCTATCGCGCAGTTTTCCAAACAAATTTTACACTGCGTCACAGAATCTACAACTGCGTCCAGGAATCTACCGCTGCACTCTTGAATCTATCGCACCGGGCGCTTCGGGAGCTACAGGCTAAGGTGCGCAGACGACGGGGCGGCTATTGCATGCGGGCATATTTCATTTCGTCGCCGTTGGCGTCGTATTGCTTTCGCTTGCCCACCGGGGGCTCTATGAGGGTGATGCGATAGACTGATGTGCGCGATAAGCTTCGCTGCACTGCCGCTTCAAAGGCATCCATATGGCCGGGCAAAAAGCGCTCTGAGACTATCCTCAGCCCTTTGATTTGCTCATCTTTGTCTCTGACGAGCTCTACAACTCCTTTAGCCATTGCCGAGCGAAATTCGAGGGTAAAACTGCCATCCTTGGGGCCAACCGTGGGTTTGCATTTGCTCACTGCGCTGAGCCATACAGTGGGGTTTGAGGCCCAAATATCGTTTTTCTTGCCTTCGGGGGCGCAATGGAAGTAGAAAGTTTTGCTGTCGGCCATAGCCAACGACAAGGGCACGGCATACGGAGCGCCATCCGCACCTACCATGCTTACAGTGACATACGGTGCTTTGGCCAGCACTTCGTGGAGCGCCCAGTCGGCGGGCATTTCTCTGCTTACTTTTCTCAT
>CAYVAK010000107.1:0-2127 GCA_964448425.1 uncultured Sangeribacter sp. | reverse complement strand
TTAAGGATAATTTAAGAAATTGCAAAACTCAGTTTCTTTGCCAATTGTGGGATTTTGTGTAAATTTGCATAATAAATAATTCGAGGCACAAGAATGTGGTCTACGCCGACAAGGAGAGGCCCCAAGGAGTGGCTCAAACAGAAAATAATGTGATATGGAAAATATACGGCTTGACAGCATAGAAGAAGCTATCGCCGATTTTAAGCAAGGCAAATTTGTAGTGGTTGTCGACGATGAGGATCGCGAGAACGAGGGCGACCTTATAGTGGCAGCAGAACTGATCACAGAAGAGCAGGTGAATTTCATGCTCAAGAATGCACGTGGAGTGCTGTGTGTGCCCATCACCAATTCGCGAGCCGAGGAGCTGCGTCTGCCCCATCAGGTGCAAGACAACACATCAATGCTCGGCACACCGTTTACGGTGACTGTAGACAAGCTTGAAGGGTGCACCACCGGAGTCTCAATCCACGATCGTGCGGCCACAATACGCGCCCTTGCCGACCCCGAGGCAAAGCCGGAAGATTTCGGTCGCCCCGGACATATTAACCCGCTATACGCACAAGACAAGGGTGTGCTGCAACGCACCGGCCACACAGAGGCAGCCGTAGATTTGGCACGCCTTGCCGGCCTGCAACCGTGCGCAGCGCTGATGGAGATTATGAGCGACGACGGCGAGATGGCTCGTCTGCCGGAGCTTCGCAAGCGCGCCGATGAGTGGGGCTTGAAACTGATCTCTATTGCCGACCTGGTGGCTTGGCGACTGCGCCAAGAGTCGCTGGTAGAGCGCGGCGAGGAGGTGGATATGCCCACCGCCTACGGCCACTTCCGCCTGATTCCGTTCCGTCAAAAGAGCAACGGCCTTGAGCATATAGCGCTGATTAAGGGCGAGAGCAAATTTACCGACGATGAGGCAGTTCTGGTGAGAGTGCACTCTTCATGCGCCACCGGCGACATCTTCGGCTCCTACCGCTGCGAATGTGGCGAACAGCTCCACAAAGCCATGCAACTGATTGAGAAAGAGGGCCGCGGAGTAGTGGTCTACCTCAACCAAGAGGGCCGCGGCATAGGTCTGATGGATAAGATTAAAGCCTACAAGCTGCAAGAGAAGGGCCTTGACACAGTGGACGCTAACATACACTTGGGCCACAAAGCCGATGAGCGCGACTACGGTGTGGGCGCCAACATACTCCACGCCCTGGGAGTGCACCGCATGCGCCTTCTGAGCAATAACCCGATGAAGCGCATCGGCTTGGAGGGCTACGGCCTTGAAGTGGTGGAGCACGTGCCCCTGGAAATTACCCCCAATGAATACAACCGCTTCTACATGCACACCAAGAAGACTCGCATGGGTCACGACTTGAGCAAAGTAGACTAAACACACACCGGAAGGAGGAGTGAGCCGGATGGGTCCACTCCTCCCCTCTTACTTTCCACAACTGCTTCTGCAACAACAAAATACCATTACTCTTCAACACAAATAATTGCTACCAAAGATGAAAAAACTTGCATTCTACGCCATCTTGGGATTAGGGCTCGGCACCTTATGCGCCACGGCCCAGAAGAAACCGCTCGACCATGACGCATTCGACAATTGGAAATCAGTGAAAGTGCATTCGCTCAGCGACTCGGGCGAGTGGGCAGCCTATTCGGTAAACCCGCAAGAGGGCGATGGCACACTCATAATTCGCAACACAAAGACCGGCAAAGAGATACCAATCCCCAGAGGCTATCTGCCTGCCTTCACAGCCAATTCGCAGTGGGCGGCAGCACTAATTAAGCCGCTATATGCCGACACCCGCGCCGGCAAGATTGCGAAAAAGAAAGATTTCGACCTGCCGCAAGACTCCTTGGCGGTGATAAACCTGCGCACCGGCAAAGTGGAGAAGATTGCATCGGTAAACTCCTATAAGATAGGCCGAAAGGGTGGCGACTGGATAGCATATCTGTCGGCCGACACCGCTTTAATCAAGCCAAAACATCTGAAAGACAAAGAGTCGGGCCAGCCGCTTGTGGTGCGTAAGCTCGACGGCAGTGTGAGCAAGCAGCTGAATTGGGTGAAAGAGTATGTCCTATCCAACGACGGCCTGCACCTCGCAGCCGAAGTGAAACCTCACAAATCCGACTCCA
>CAYVAK010000106.1:0-6826 GCA_964448425.1 uncultured Sangeribacter sp. | reverse complement strand
CCCAACATCCTCGATCCTCGCGACACATATGCCGATGCAGCTCAATGGGATGCTAAGGCTAAACAGCTCGCAGAGATGTTTATCGCCAACTTCAAGAAATTTGAAGGCAACGAAGCAGGTAAAGCTCTCGTGGCAGCCGGCCCGAAACTTTAATTATACTTTAATTACACATAAAGAGGGGGCTGCGTCAAGTCGACGCAGCCCCCTTTTTTAATTTAACTAACCTCCGCTGCGGCTCACTTTTGCTCGGAAGCAATGTAGCTGCGAAGAGCCTCAAGGTGGATTCGCGCTATGCGACGGGGCATATCAGCGGAGAGCAGCAGTGAGGCGTCGTCGGGATTGTCCATAAACAGATTCTCGGTGAGCACGGCCGGGCACAGGGTGTCGCGCACCATGGCCAGCGACTGCACCCAATAGTCTTGCCCGGGGCTTTGTCGGCGCACTTTCAAGCCCTCTTTCTCGGCCTCTTGTGCCAGAAGGCTTGCCAACTTTTTCGACCTCTGTGAGGCGTTTTGAGCCACGAATGCGCTCCAACCTCTGCCGCTCATCCAAGTCTCGCCCAGACCGGCGGCGTTGAGGTGAAGCGATATCAACACGCAGTTGGAGGCCCCCACTGAGGCGCATCGGTTGTTGGCTCTTCTCACACGTTCACGGAGTGAAATGTCGGTCTCTTCGGGCACCAGCAATTCTGCGTCGAAGCCTTCGGCATCGAGCATCTCTTTGAGGTGGGCGGCCACAACTCTGACGTAGGCATACTCTCTGATTTTCTTGTCGGGCGAACATTTGCCCGAGGTGTTGGCACCATGGCCATTGTCGATTAAAATTTTCATAGGATTTGGTGTTAAATGGTTATTAAATGTGCAAGCTTTCGGGGCTTGCGTTCTCATCAATTTAAGTCGCTTTTAGCCTCTTTGGCTTCGCCACCGAGCAGCTCTCGCAGGAATCGGAGCACCTCCTCTTGGCGTTTACGCTCCTTCAGGGTGGCGCTTTCGCGTATGGAGAGAATCTCCACGCAGAGCAGGAATATGGCTATCAGGCTGCTCACCAGAGGCACTCCGCGCAGCTCGCCGAGGCCTGCCAGACGGTAGATGTGGCTGAGGTTGAGCAACACATCTATGCCTATGGCTATCAGCATGGAGCCGATGTAGCTTATAAACTTGCTCACCGAGCGCTTCAGAGCCCATGAGCTGCGCATCTGACCGTTGATTTTGGCCTTGTGGAGCCCGGCGGCCAAGTCGATTATCATGGCCATCAGGACAATCACGCAGGCTATAGCGCCCGCCGTGAGTAGATTTTCAAGTGATTTGATAAATTCCATAGGATCTCTTTTTCATTGGTTGTACATAGGATTTTCAGAGGTGATAAATATCTCTTTTTAAGAGCTTGGCATCAAAAGCCGATACCCAAAAAGCAGTGCGGAGGTTTTGGTCCTTCCGCACTGCAAAGGTAATAATAATTTTAATCACGCGCAATAGTTGCGTGAAATATTTTCTAATTTTATTTGCGAATTCGCCTTATTCGGTCGGGGCCACAAAGCAGTAGGCACCGAGGTCGGGCCGAGCGGAAGAGAGGCGGTAGATGCCATCCATATCGAAGGCGCATCCGCCGGTGACGAAAGCCGGGTTGCCGGCACCGATAGCGGGGGAGTCGGGTTTGAGGCGATAGTTGAAGTAGTAGTCTTCTCTAATGGTGTAGAAGAGCGGGTCGGCATTCCAGATGCACTCTATGAAGTGGTCGTCGTCGGAGCCCTCGGAGTGGAGCAGTGTGTTGCGCAGATAGATGGCAGTGTCGGTGAAGTCGCCCACATTGAGGTCGGAGCCGAGGCCGTAGATAATGCAATTTTTGAATTCTGCCTGCATTGGGGCGGTGGGGTTATCATCGGTGGCGTTGATGTCGTATAGGCCCACAATCGGCTCGGTAGGGGCCGAGAAGAGGTAATAGTTGGAGAATGTGCACTGGGTGAAGTCGTAGACGCCACCGCGCAGGTCTACCACATTGAGGGCGGCTTCAGAGAAGCAGCTGCCGTAGGCTTCCACACGGGCGTGGCTCACCTTTAGGGCCGAGGCCTGCGAATTGTGGAGCCAGCTGTTGGCAATGAGCAGTTTGCGGCGCGCGGTATTGCCACAGCTGTCTACACTCAGGCCGTCGCTGCTGCTGCGCATATTCACACAGGTGAGCTCATTGTCGAAGCTCTCGGGAGCGATGCTCACGCCACCCCATTGGCCCGACATAATGTCGTAGCTCACATCGGGCAGCACATTGTCGAGGCGGTCGCCGCGCAGGTCAATCTTCTTATCGGGGGTGCCGTTGGCTTTCAGGCAGCCGTAGATTCTCATCGAGGCCTTGTCGTGGAAGAGGAGTTTCACCCCCGGTTGGAGGGTGAGGGTGGCGCCGGGGGCCACAATCAGGCTGTCGGTCACCACATATGGGCGGTCGGCAGTCAGGGTCATATCTTGCTCCACACGCAGGGCGCGCAGGCGGTTCACATTCTGGCCATAGGCCTCCACAGCCACTTCTTGCAGGTTGCCGTTGGTCACAAAGTCTATCTTGTCGGCCACCAGATATGGCTCATTGCCGGCGGTGGCAGGCAGCAGGCACTCCACAAACACGTAGATGGAGTCGCCGCTGCGTATCTCCACATCCTTAAATTCGGTGCCGCTTTCGCCGTCGACATTGAGCTGGAAGTAGCTGTCGGCATTTGCCATGCGGATATTGCTGATTTTAAGTGATTTGCTATTGCGGTTGTACACCTTCATGCGGGCCGTGGGGGTGCCCTGGTCGGTGAATACGGTGTCGAAACAGAGAGTGTCGACCGAGAAGGTGAGCTTGTCGGCGCTCGACGAGGAGAAACTATCGTCGATGCAGGAATTCAGAGCTACGGCGCTGATCACCGCAGCCATTATCACGTAGATAAGTTTGCGCATATCTTGAGGTTCAAAACAGTTATTTTTATAAAAACGACTATTGCGGGTGCAATATTGTAAATAGTTTTCACGTAATTAATATAACCACACTCGCTTGCGCCTTGCAAGCGGGCTAAAGTAACCCACTCAAAGAGCATATGAAATATTTCATCATAGCAGGCGAAGCCTCGGGCGACCTTCACGCCTCATGCCTCATAGAGGCAATCAAGAAGGAAGACACAGCCGCTGAATTTGCATTCATCGGCGGCGACCTTATGGCCAAAGCTGCCGCCACGGAGCCCCGCCTTCACTATAATGAGATGAATGTGATGGGCTTCAGCGAGGTGATTCGCAAGTTGCCGAAGATTTTCTCGCAACTTCGCTTGGCGCGTCGCCTGGTGGCTCAGTATCGCCCCGATGCGCTTATTCTTGTAGACTATCCGGGCTTTAATCTCAAGATGGCCAAGGCGGCTAAGAAGCTCGGCATAAGCACCCACTACTTCATTTCGCCCAAAATCTGGGCCTGGAAGGAGTGGCGCATCAAAAAAATTAAGCGCTATGTGGACCATATGTATTCCATACTCCCCTTCGAGGTAGACTATTTCAAGCACCGCCACAACTATGCGGTGGAGTATGTGGGCAACCCTTCGGTGTCGGAGATGGACTCCATCCTCACCCGCATCCCCTCTCGGGAGCATTTCCTTTCGCGCCAAGGCATCAGCGACGAGCGCGAAATCATAGCTCTTCTGCCCGGCAGCCGCCGCAGCGAGGTGCGCAACAATCTGCCGCGCATGATAGCTGCCGCCAAGCGCTTCCCCGAATTTCAGTATATAGTGGGTGCGGCGCCGGCCATCTCGCTGCGCTTCTATAGGGAGGTGGCGCAAGACCCCGGCCTCAATGTGGTGTATGGATGCACTAATGTGCTTGTGAAGGAGTCGAGGGCCGCTCTGGTCACCTCCGGCACGGCCACTCTGGAGACGGCCCTGCTCTCGGTGCCCCAGGTGGTGTGCTATCGCTCAAACGGCAAGAAGTGGAGCTACAATATCATGGCAAAGCTCCTGAAAGTGAACTATGTGTCGCTGCCCAATCTGATTCTGAATCGCGGCTTGCTGCCCGAGCTGCTGCTGCATCTATGCACTGTTGACAATATTGAGCGCGAGCTCGCGCCCCTGCTACAGCCCTCGCCGATGCGCGACCGCCAACTTGCCGGCTACAAGGCTATGCGACGCATCCTGGGCGCCTCCAACGCCCCCGCCACCATGGCCAAACTCCTTGTAGCCACCCTGCGAGATAAGGGAGGTAAGAGTTGAGAGGTAATAGGTAAGAGGCAAGAGGTAAGGGGTAAAAGAGGTAAAAGAAAAAGGTAAAAGTAAAGGGAGGACGTGCCGAATTTGACACGCCCTCCTTGCATTTTTTGGGGGATTTCGGAAAGGGAAGCCTTTCTGCTGCTATTTGAAGATTAGCGGCAGGAAGGTGGAGAGGTATATGCGCCAGTTTTTCCAGCTGTGGCCGCCATCGGTTGCCATGAAGGTGTAGGGGAGGCCGTTGGCGTCCATAAAGCTCATTAAATCGCAGCTCTCGGGGTAGAGCGAGTCGCTTGTGCCCACGCCGATCCAGTAAAGGGCGGGGCGGTGGGCAAACTGCTTGAGCAGGTTGGTGTGGAAGTTGGCGTAGATGTCGGGATTGGCCTGTGCGTGGCTCATCCTTGTGGGAGCCGAGAATAGGCCCACATAGTCGGCAAATTCGGGATTACTGCTGCTAATCACCATGGAGTGCCAGCCGCCCATTGAGAGGCCGGCTATGGCTCTGTGGTGTTTGTCGGCAATGGTGCGGTAGCGGCTTTCGGTGAAGTTGACAATCTCTTGAAACGACTGTTCGAACACTCCGTCCATGGTGTGAGGCAGCGAGAAGGTGGGCTGAATGAGCCCTTCGGCCCCGTGGCCCGGCGATGCTTGCATGGCAATGTTGCCGTTGGGCATCACCACAATCATGGGTTGAGCCTCTCCGCGAGCTATGAGATTGTCGAGAATCTGGGGAGCGCGGCCGAGTTCTTCCCAAGCGTTTTCATCGCCGCCCATGCCGTGGAGCAGGTAGAGCACCGGGTAGCGCTCCGTGCTCTCCTCATAGCCGGCCGGAGTGTAGACGGTGAGGCGGCGGGAGAACCCTTGTGAGGGGCTGTCGTACCACACCTTCGACACAGTGCCGTGGGGCACATCCTTCACAGCATAGCAGTCGGCATAATCGCCGTCGATGAGGAATATGTTGGAATACCAGCTCACATCGCGCAGCATATGGGTGTTGGAAGGGTCGTTGATCTTGCGGCCGTCCACCACCAGAGAGTAGCCGTAGAGCTCGGGCGAGAGCGGTGAGGTGGTCACTGTCCACACGCCTGTGGAGTCGGGCTGCATGGAGAGTTCGCTCACATCTTCGGGCAAGAAATTGCCGGCCACAGCCACACTCCGGGCTGCGGGGTCGGTGTAGCGGAAGGTCACCGATCGGTCGGCATTGATTTGCGGGGTGAGAGTAGTGATACCCTTATAGATATTTTCTTGAGCCGAAGCCGTGCTCAGGCAAGCCAGCGATATAGCCGCTGCGCATATCATTTTTTTCATTTGTCGGTGGAGAATGCGAATCTTATGGTGTGGTGGTAGGTTTGGCCGGGGCGGAGCAGCTGGGAGGGGAATTGGGGCTTGTTGGGCGCGTCGGGCATGCCTTGCATCTCAACAGCCACACCGTCGTAGTCGCGATAGGGGCGGCCGGATTTGCTCACGGGCGAGCCGTCGAGCCAGTTGCCGGTGTAGACATGTGCCGCAGGCTGGGTGGTGGAGATGCTCAGGATACGTCCGGTCTCCGGTTCGCTGATGCGCACCACATCTTCCACGAGTTTGCCGGGTGCGTAGTCGTCAATCACCCAGCTGGAGTCGTAGCCTTTTGCGAAGTTGATGGCGGGGAAGTCGGCTTTTATGTCCTTGCCGAGCTCTTTGGCGGTGGTGAAGTCCATGGGGGTGCCGGCCACCGGGGCAAATTCGCCGGAGGGGATGAGGGTGTCGTCGCCGGGCAGGAATTTGGAGCAGCGCATGCTCATGAGGTGAGAGAGCACCGAGCCGGCGTTCTCGCCTTTGAGGTTCCAATAGGTGTGGTTGGTGAGGTTCACCACAGTGGCTTTATCGGTTTGAGCCTGGATGTTGAGGGTGAGGCGGTTGCTGTTGTCGAAGCTGTATTCGGCAGTGACCTTCAGGTTGCCGGGATAGCCCTCTTCGCCATCTTTGGCCTCGTAGGTGAAGCGCACGCCCGAGAGGGTGGGTTCGGCTTTCCATATTTGGTTTTGGAAGCCTTCGGGGCCGCCGTGCAGGGCGTTGGGGCCGTTGTTGATGGCCAGGGAGTAGTCTTGTCCGTCGATGCTGAAGTGGCCTTTGGCAATGCGGTTGGCATATCGGCCGGGGATTTTGCCGGCGCAGGGGCCGTCGTAAATGTAGTCGGCGGGGTTAGCGTAGCCCAGGGCCACGTCGGCCATGTTGCCGTCGCGGTCGGGCACTACTACTGCCACAATGCCGGCACCGAGTGAAGAGAGCTCCACTGAGGCGCCGCAGTCGTTGGTTATGGTGAAAAGCTCAATTTCGCCTTTGGGCGAGGGAGCGGTGTGACGATATATTTCCATGTTGGGTGAGTGTTTAAATAGAAGCGAGGGAGCGTGGGTGGCCGCTTGTGGCGGGGCCCGTTGCTCCCTCGTGTGGTTTATCTGATTAGTCGTTCCAGCGACGTGCTCCGTCGGAGATAATCACGTCGTAGACCTTGGGCTCGTGGGCATATTTGGCGCTGCATTGCTCTTTAGATACAGAGTATGGATACAAAAGCCGGACAGAGAGGTCCGTCCGGCTTTTGGCTTAAAATGATCGCGGTGATCACGACGTTCACCGGCCCCA
>CAYVAK010000105.1:0-6861 GCA_964448425.1 uncultured Sangeribacter sp. | reverse complement strand
GTAGCCGCTCAGGTCGGCCAGAAAGATATCGTTGACCAACTTACGCAACCACGGGGGGTAGGATATGCCCAAGCCGCCGTTACTGTAAGCAAACGCATACTTCGAGGGGTTCCAATATTGCGAGTTGATTTCCGGGTCGGTGGCGGCACCCAGCTGGCCCATACCGGTGCTTCGCGCATCGGGAGCAATGCCCAGGGTGGTGACACCGGTATTCACCGGGTTAAACTCATTGTCTTTTATATCGCTATCAGCCTTTGCCGCTGTGGGCAACAGCAGTGCGGCGGCAGCAAACGCTATGGTAATATTCTTTATTTTCATTATCTAAAGTTATGTCACAGACGCACTAAACGCGTCGCATCGTTTTATAGATTAACTCAAAATTCCCCTTTTTATTGTCATAGGGTGCAAATAGACCCTCAAAAGACAGATCAAAACGGCGCATCAAACCACCTTTTTGCGGCCTCAGCTCCGAAATATCAGAGTTTTTTGCTAAATTTGCGTATTGGATTTTTCAAGCCCCACACTTTTATGAAATTCTATATCGAATACCAAGGTAAGGAAACCGGGCCTATTGAATTGGAAGGGCTCGGCGACTACAATATAACACCGACCACCAGGGTGTATGCCCTAGGGCAAGGCTGGGACGAGATGCGCGCAGCCGCTGATGTGCCGGAGATTCAATCGCTCTACTTCGCTCCGAAGGCGGCAGCGAAGCCGACATCCACCGGCGGGCAATGGCATCCGTCGGCTCAAGCCAACTCCTACAAACAACCCTCACAACAGCAGCCTCAGCAATGGGGCGCGCAACCGCAGCAGTCACGACAGTGGGGCGGTCAGCCGCAACAGGCTCAGCAGCAGCCGTGGGGCGGCCAATCACAACAGCCGCAATGGGGCGTACAGCCGCAGCAGCCGCAATGGGGCGCGCCGGCAGCAGCACCTCAAGGCTTTATGCAGCCGGGCTATATATCGCCACAGGCGGCACCCGGTGTCGGCGGCCATTCAGCCGTTGCCGAGCCCGCAATATGGTTTATCGCTGTCAACGACTCTCCGGTGGGTCCGCTACCCCTTTCGGCCTTATTCACTTACAACCCCACTCCATCCACTTTGGTGTGGTGCGACGGCATGAGCGACTGGGCCGAAGCCGGAGTGCTTCAGGAATTCTACCAATACTTCCACTCCAACGGAGCTCAGCGAGGCACTCCCCCTCCGCCTCCCTCCGCCTACGGCCCACAATCACCCTTCTAAGCCGGCAACCGGCAACCTCTAAGGAAAAAGTCTATGCGTTACTACCTCCAAATCAACGGAAAAGAAGCAGGCCCCTTCGAGCTCGAAGACCTGCGCAATCAAAATATAGGCCCCGACACACGAGTCTTCGCACCGGGGTGGACAGACTGGCGCAACGCCTCGGAAGTGGCCGAGATTAAGCAGCTATTCACTGCTGCCCGCACCACTCCTCCGACACCCAAGCCGACCGTTACCCCGACTCCCGGCATCAACATCAACGATGTCAAAGCCGCTGCCGCTGCCGAGCGCCAAGCACGCCTGCGCCGTCAATCGGCACAACAACAGTCCACACCAGGTCCGCTATTCGGGCAGCAGATGCCGCCTGCAAACCCTTGGGGCCAAACACCTCCACCCCAGCCGCAACCCAAGCCGGCCGCTGAAAAAGCCGAGTGGTTTATTGACGTCAACGGCGCCCAAGTGGGCCCGCTCACACTCTCTCAGCTAATGGCCAACAACATATACAGCGGCTCAATGGTGTGGAAAGAGGGTATGGAGATGTGGCACGAGGCCAAAGATGTGGCCGAACTTAAGTCCTATATGCAAAGCCGCCCCCCAGCCCCAACCGAGTCCACCGACGAATACAGCGACTACGGCTATGCAACCGACGACGCAACCGACTACTCATCCGAGACGGGAACCACAGCCACCGACCCGGATATAGAGGAGAGCTACGGCCACCCCATTCTCTTGCCCATCATCGCCCTGCTGATAAGTTTTGCTCTTGCAATCTACAACTATCACAACCTTTATCAATATGATAATGTAGAAAACTCGCTGAAGGGCGCACTCGCCAACAACTTTGTTTGGCTTGCAACAAGCATTATGGCCCTTCTATGCGGAATCGCCGCCGGCTCCAACCACAAGAAAGGAGAGTTGGGAGCCGCCGTTAAGCGAAGCGGCGCCGCCACAGCCTACGCCTTTACAGCCCTCATAGCCATAGTGGTAGCCTACATCAACCACACTTTCGGCTACCACTTTTTAGACCCCTTCCTGTCATGATGCGCCGAACCCTCATAAGCATACTCGCAGCCATAGGCTGTGTGGCGGCAATACGAGGCGCCGAGCCTTGGGCCGTGGTGAGAGTGCCGGTAGCCTGCCTGCGCACAGAAGGTCGACACGGCGCCGAGCTGGCCACCCAAGGCATCATGGGCACCCCCATGAGAGTGATTAGCAGCAAAGGCGAATGGCTCTACGTGGAGCTGCCCGACGGCTACCGCGGATACATGATTGGCAACTCCCTGGAACAGATGAGCCAAACAGACTTCCAAGAGTGGAAAGCGAGCCCCCGCGCCGCCGTCAGCAGCATGAGCGCCTATGCCTACAGCGAGCCCGACCCCGAAAGCGAACCGCTCACTCCGCTCCAGCTGGCCGACATTGTGCAAGTGGTGGGCACAAGCGGCGAGATCTGGACCAAGATTATGCTCCCCGACGGCCGCAAAGGCTATATCGACTCTCAGTCGCTCCAAGAATTTAAGCCCTTCGCCCCCGTTTCGGGCCAAGAAGCCATAGAGCAGATACTGAGCCACGCCCGCGAAATGCTCGGCCAGGAGTATCTGTGGGGTGGCACCTCGGCTAAGGGCAACGACTGCTCCGGATTCACCCGAATAGCGTTTCAAGCAGCCGGCTACTATCTGCCGCGCGATGCCTGGCAACAAGCCCAAACCGGCATTGAGATACCCTCCCTGCAAGAGGCCTTGCCCGGCGACCTACTCTTCTTCTCCAACAGCGCCGGCAAAGTGATTCATGTGGGCATATATATAGGCGGAGGCGAGATGATTCACTCCTCCGGCATGGTGAAAATCAACGCCCTGAAAGGCTACAGCCCGGCAAGTTCACGCCCCCTGTACGAGCGCACACCGAGCCATATACGCCGAGTCACGGCCGACAGCACCTACTGTCACAAGGCCAATCAGCTCTATTTTTAACCCCTCTCCTCTTACCTCTTCACTCTTACCTCTTTACTCCTCCCAAACATAGACAAGAACACAGATTATGAAATATTTTGCAATGGTAGATGGCCAACAGATTGGTCCACTGGAGCTTGAGCAACTTGCCGACGCCGGCGTGCGCCCCGACACATATGTGTGGTGCAAAGGGATGGCCGACTGGCAGCAGGCGCGCACCGTGGCCGACATCTGCCGACACTTCCGCAACCGTCTGCACGACAAGATGCACCCGCAAGCAGAAATCCCGGTGGCTCAGCTCCTGCAAGAGCCCGCCGAACAGGCCGCCGAGTCGTCGGCCCCACCCCGATTCCGCCGCTACATCGACGAGAGTGACTCCGCGGCTACCTGGCACGACGAAATTCGCGACCCCGACCTCTCCCGTCCACCCTCCACATGGTATCCCTTCCCGATGGTCTTCGCCATTATCCTGTGCCTGCCCCTGGGCATCTGGGCCGCACTGCAAGCCCGCCGCGCCAAAGAGGAGTGGGACAAAGGCCTGGCCGCAAAAGCCCACGAAACAGCCCGCCAAGCCAAAATGTGCGCCGGAATTGGCATATCTATAGGCATGATTTTTATAGCCATGCTCATACGCACTCTCATCTAAAAAACAGGCCTTATAGACCTATATATTAAAATCAACTTCCTAAAAAGCTGAAAAAGTATTAACTTTGCATCGCAAAACAGTGCTCACAATATGGGTTCAGCCGGCTACATACTCATCTTATGCGGATGCGCCCTGTGGGGCTTAATCTCCGGGTGGCGCAAAGGCCTCGCCGGACAGACCGGCTCGCTGCTCGGCCTCGCATTCGGCATAGTGGGAGCCCGCCTGATTTTGCCCGACTTCGCTCCGGTGGTGGGCAGCTGGTTTAGCCACATCAGCGACCTGCCCGACCCCGCCTACCTCGTAGGTGCCGTAGGTGCTCTCATAATTGTGGGCGGTTTCTACCTGCTGTTTCTGCTTGTGGGCCTCGTTATCAACAAGATTCTGAAGATGATAGCCATCAAAGGCATCGACTCAATTTTCGGATCCATCTTCGGCCTCGTGAAGTGGCTCATGCTGCTAAGCCTCTGCTACAACGCCATTCTCTCTCTGAACCAGAAAGGCACTCTCTTCGACTTATGCGATGCCGGCGACGGCAACCCCGTGGAAGTCACAATGATGATTGCACCCGCTGTAGTTGGCTACGACAGCCCCGCCGACCTCATTCACCTCAACCAACTGAAAGAAGCAAAAAGCATCTCCTAAATTGCCGCGTTCAATTTAAGGACTTTAACATAAAACAATAAGGCGCAACAGCGCGTTAAACAAAGTGGCGAACTTCGCCTCAAGAACTATAAAAACAAAAGCAATGCTGAAAGTAACCGACCTGCACGCCGAAATAGGCGGCAAAGAGATATTAAAAGGAATCAACCTGGAAGTGCGTCCGGGCGAAGTTCATGCCATTATGGGCCCTAACGGCTCCGGCAAAAGCACCCTCTCTATGGTGCTGGCCGGCAACCCCGCCTACACTGTGACCCGCGGCTCCGTAGAGTTCTACGGCAAAGACCTCCTTGCCATGCCACCCGAGACCAGAAGCCACGAAGGCATCTTCCTGGGCTTCCAATATCCGGTGGAAATCCCCGGCGTTTCTATGGTCAACTTCATGCGAGCTGCCGTCAACGAACGTCGCAAATACCTCAACCTGCCCCCCATGAGCGCCACCGACTTCCTCAAACTCATGCGCGAAAAACGCGCCATAGTGGAGCTCGACAATAAGCTCGCCTCTCGCTCGGTGAACGAAGGTTTCTCCGGCGGTGAGAAAAAGCGCAACGAAATTTTCCAAATGGCTGTGCTCGAGCCGCGCCTCTCAATTCTCGACGAGACCGACTCCGGCCTTGACATCGACGCCCTCAGAATTGTGGCCGGCGGTGTCAACAAACTCAAAACCGAGCAAAACGCCACCATTGTCATCACACACTATCAGCGCCTGCTCGACTATATCAAGCCCGACATTATCCACATCCTCTACAAAGGCAAGATTGTGAAAACAGCAGGCCCCGAACTCGCACTCGAACTCGAAGAGAGAGGCTACGACTGGATCAAAGAGGAAAACGATTAATCACGGCAGGCAAACATGGATAGCAATTCACTGACTCAATACATAGAGCTTTATAAAGCCAACAAAGAGACATTCAACGCCGGCTCCAATCCGGTGATGAACAGCCTCCGCGACAAGGCTTGCTCCACCCTTCTCTCCACCACCCTTCCGCCCAAAGGCGCCGAAGACTATGAGCACACCGACCTTAATCGGCTGCTCGCTCCCGACTTCGGTCTGAACCCCGCTCGACTCAAGCTCGACATCAACCCGGCCGACTCCTTCAACTGCCGAGTGCCCAACATGAGCACCTCCCTCTATTTCCTGCTCAACGACGCCTGCGCCGCCACCGACCTGGCCGTACGCAACATGCCCCAAGGAGTAGTGGCAGGCTCCATGCGCTCCCTGCTCGGCCAACACCCCGAGCTCGCCCACTTCTACGGCAGCTGTGCCGACCTTAACAACCCATTGGTGGCCCTTAACACCATGCTCGCACAAGACGGCTTCATGCTCTATGTGCCCAAAGGTGTGAAGCTGGAGCGCCCCATTCAGCTGGTCAACATCCTGCAAAGCGAAATGCCACTGATGGCACCTCGCCGCATCCTCATAGTTGTAGACGACGACGCCCAAGCCACCGTGTTGGCCTGCGACCACACCCAAAACCAACAGCAAAGCTACTTGGCTCTGACCACCGTAGAGCTGATATGCGGCAAAGGCAGCAAGCTCGACTTCTACGACCTTGAAGAGGCCTCAACTGCCACCACCCGTCTCTCATGCATCTACGCCTCGCAAGCCTCCGGCAGCGACCTGCTCATCGATGGCATCACCCTGCACAACGGCACCACCCGCAACGAATACTACGCCAACTTCAAAGGCGAGCATTGCAACCTCAACATCCTGGGCATGGGCATCGAAGACAAGGAGTGCCACCTGGACACCTACAGCCTCATAAACCACCACACCCCGCATTGCAAAAGCAACGAGCTATTTAAATATGTGGTAGACGACAAAGCGGTGGGCGCATTCTCCGGCCGCATCTACGTGGCCACCGGCTCGGTGAAGACCGAGGCCTACCAAGCCAACAGAAATGTGGTGGGCAACCCTCAGGCAAGGATGTTCTCAAAACCGCAACTCGAAATCTACAACGACGACGTGAAGTGCTCCCACGGCACCGCCATCGGTCAGCTCGACGAAAACCAGATATTCTATATGCGCACCCGCGGCATCAGCGAGCACACCGCCCGCACACTGCTCAAACAAGCTTTCATGGCCGATGTCATTGACGGCATACGCCTTGAGCCCCTACGCGACCGTCTGCGCATGCTCACCGAAATGCGATTTGCCGACTCGCTGGCAGCCGACTGCGCCTCATGTGCCGCCTCACCCAAAGCCTAACCCAACCAAAACAGTCCAACCCCAACCCAATGGCCTACGATATTCACAAACTTCGCTCTCAATTCCCGATTCTCACTCGCCGAGTAGCCGACGAGCGACCACTGGTCTACCTCGACAACACCGCTACCTCGCAAACACCCTTAAGAGTCGTAGAAGCCATT
>CAYVAK010000104.1:0-6918 GCA_964448425.1 uncultured Sangeribacter sp. | reverse complement strand
GGCTTGATTACTTCACCATTTACTCCGGTGATGGCTTCGCATTTGATTTGGTCGTTGTACTGAAATCCCTCGCCACGCGACGCATAGTTATCAGTCGCCCAAAAAATATTTACCTGCTCATTCGGCTTGCTCATAGTATGGTCTTTGAGCAAGAGGTGAAGCAACTCGGGCGAGATTGCGTAGATGTCGTTTTCTTTTATGTCAACTTCGTTTGGCATAGATGTTTAAATAAGGTGAGTTTAGACGGGCGAAAGAGTCCGAGTAGCTACAAAGTTAACAAATTTTTGCGAGCAATCGGGGTTTTGCAAGATAATTTTAAGGCGACTCGCGATGCCGGCCGTCCGGACTGTAGGGATGCACCATGGTGCATCCACCCCAACACAATGATTACCAATGGATTGCGGCAGAGACGGGGACGGCCGGCGGGGTGGCCGGAGGCGGGCCGGGCGAAAGCGGAGGCCCACCGGCGGGGGCCTTAGAGGACTTTGTTTTTGGGCTTGGTGGCTTGGAATTCTTTGAGGTATTCGGGCACACTGTAGGCCAGGTCGAGGAAGCGGCTCTCGCGGAAGCTCTTCTCGCTTAAGGGCATCATGCCGGTGGCGTTGGGCCGCATGGCGGGCAGGAAGTGGGCGTTGGGCGAGTGGATGAGCTCGGAGGCTTTCTGCGCTCCGTCGCCTATGAAATACACTTGGTGTTGCTCCAGCAGGGTGGCGAAGGAGGTCTCGTCGAGGATTAGGGGGCGGGGCTCCTCGAGGGCGTCGAGGCGGAAGTTGTAGGTGGCGGTGTAGACCTCCATGCGGCGTGCGTCGATCATGGGCACGAGCAGTTCGTCGCCTTGCCAGTCTATGTGGGAGAACATGGCTTGCACGGCGAGGAGCTGGAGGGTGGAGACGCCTATGAGGGGCACGTTAAGGCCGAAGGCGAGGCCTTTAGCCATGGATAGGCCGATTCTCAGGCCGGTGTATGAGCCGGGACCGATGCTCACGGCCACTGCGTCGGGGGTGGTGTCGTGCATGGAGAGCCACTGCTTACATTCGTCGATGAAGGGGGCGAGCACTTTGGCATGGTTCATGCCTTCTGTCTCGTAGCGTTGAAATTCTATGGCGCCCGATTGGCTGATGGCCACGGAGCAGGTTTCGCCCGATGTTTCTATATTTAAGATGGTAGTCATTGTTGTTGTGTGTGGGGGGTGGGTGATTAGTCGTTGTTAAAGATTGTGGATGCGAGGGCGTCGATGCAGCGTTCGCCGTCGATGGCGGCGCTCACTATTCCGCCGGCATATCCGGCGCCTTCGCCGGCCGGATAGAGGGAGGCTATTTCAATGTGCTGCAGGGAGGCGGAGTCGCGCGGTATTCTCACGGGGCTGGAGGTGCGCGATTCAAGGCCTATGAGGGTGGCGTCGTTGGTGAGGAATCCGCGACTTTTGCGGCCGAATTTGCGGAAGCCCTCTTGGAGGCGTTTGGCTATGAAGGGGGGCAGCAGGAAGTGGAGCGGCAAGGATTGGAGGCCGGGGGCGTAGGAGCTTGCGGGCAGGGTGGTGGAAATCTTGCCGGCCACAAAGTCGGCCATGCGTTGGGCGGGTGCCTTCAGGGAGCGACCGGCGGCTTTGAAGAAGTCGTGCTCAAGGTCTTCTTGGAGCTGAAGCATCTCAAATTCGCCGTATCGGGCGTAGCCGTCTATGTCGCCGGGGCGCACCTCAACCACCATTCCGCTGTTGGCCCATTTGCCGCATCGGGCCGACGACGACATGCCGTTGACCACCAGCTCTTCGGGGGCGGAGGCGGCGGGCACCACTACCCCACCCGGGCACATGCAGAAGGAGTAGACACCGCGGCCCTCCACTTGGTCTACGAAGCTATATTCGGCAGCGGGGAGCCACTTGCCGCGGCCCTCTTTTGAGTGGTATTGTATTTGGTCGATGAGGTGCTGCGGATGCTCCAGGCGCACGCCTACGGCCAGGCCTTTGGCTTCTATTTTCACGCCCACTCGGGGGAGCATACGATAGACATCGCGAGCCGAATGGCCTGTGGCCAGCACCACGGGACCGTCGTGGCGCACACCGTCGGCGGTGATTAGGCCTTGCACCCGGCCTTCCTCCACCACAAGGCTCTCCACTCGGGAGGAGAAGTGCACCTCGCCGCCTGAATTGAGGATGGTGGTGCGGATGTTTTTAATCACACCGGGGAGCTTGTCGGTGCCTATGTGAGGGTGGGCCTCGATGAGGATATTGGGGTCGGCACCATGCTGATGCAGGATTTGGAGTATGTGGGCCACATTGCCGCGCTTCTTGCTTCGGGTGTATAATTTGCCATCGCTGTAAGCGCCGGCGCCACCCTCGCCGAAGCAGTAGTTGGACTGCTCATCCACCAGCCCTTGGCGCGAAATCATGGCCAGGTCTTTGCGGCGTGAGTCCACATCCTTACCGCGCTCGAATATCACAGGGCGCAGGCCGCGCTCTATGGCCCTCAGGGCGGCAAAGAGGCCGGCCGGACCGGCTCCCACTATCAGCACCTTGTGGGGCGAAGCAGACACATCGCCATAGCTTATGGTGGCACTGATGGGAGCCACCACCTTATCGGCGGCAGTGGCCACACGGACTGTGAGATTTATATAGATTTGACGCTGGCGCGCATCGATGCTTCGGCGCACTATCTTCCAGTCGTTTATGCGGCTCTTGCCGAAGTCGGCTGCGGCACGCACGGCCTTGAGCAGCTGCTCTTTATTGCCGGCCACTTCGGGAGTCACTCTCACATTAATATCTTGTAACATAGCTATTTGTAGGTTCTTATCAGATTATTGGCTTCAGCTTGCCGCCCTCAGAGGGCTCGGAGCGGGGGACTAATCCTGAGAGATGGTCACCACCCCGTCGGCGCAGCTGAGGTAGCCTTCGTCTATGAGGCCGTCCATGATGTCGGGCAAGCGGTCTTTTTCACTGCGGAAATCGAAATACAGCTTGTCGAGGGCCACGCCCCGGCTGAAGGCCGATATATAATTTAACAATTTATCTACCAATTCTTTCTTTGAGATGCGCTTGGCGCAGGTGCGGGCCTCATCGCGGCAGCAGTCGCACTTGCCACAGCTCACCAAATTCTCTTCGCCGAAATAGCGCAGAAGCTTGCAGGCACGGCAACCGCCATCGTTGTCCACATAGGCGATTATCGACTCTATGCGAGCTTCGAGCGCCGCCTTGCGGTCTTCATACACCGTCTTGGGGATTCGGATAAATTGCAACTCCTCGCGCGAGGTGGTCATAAAGATGCAGGGGGTGGTGCGCCGCGGTATGAAGCTGAGTATCTTGGCTTTGGCCAGGGCTATGAGGGTGTCGTATATCTCTTTCTGGCTCAGGCCGGTGGCAAGAGCCATCTTATAGTCGTCGATGTAAGCATACTCGGTGAAGAGCCCGGCGTAATTGCGCAGCAGATGGTTGATCACCACATCGGCTTTGGGAAGGTGCAGATAGTCAATACCATAGAGGTCTTCCTTGTCGCAGGTAAACATTACGCGGGGCGAGGAGTCGAGCGCCTCCAGAAACTCCAGATAGCCGGAGTAAGTGAGGATTTTCAGCGAATTGACCACTTGCTGCTGCTGTAGGCCGAAGATGTCGCAAAACTTATCCAAGTCGAAGGCATAGACACGGTTGTAGCCACACTCGAGCGAGACGCCGATGAAATTGCACACCAGCTCGTAGATGTTGAGAATCACCTCGCGGTCGGGAAATGTCTCGGCAATGCGGCGGCGCAACACACTCTTGTCGACAGGCCCAACCAGGGCCACGGCAAACGAGGGGAGGCCGTCTCTACCGGCGCGTCCCGCCTCCTGATAGTATTCTTCGAGCGAAGAGGGAAGCGTGAAGTGTATCACAGTGCGCACATCCGGCTTGTCGATGCCCATGCCGAAAGCGTTGGTGGCCACTATCACCCTCACCTTTCCATCCTTCCAAAGCTGCTGATTCTTCACCTTCTCTTCGGGCTCCATGCCGGCATGAAACGGCATGGCATTGATGCCATAATCGCAAAGCAGCTCGGCAATCTCGCGTGTGCGGCGGCGTGAGCGCACATAGACTATTGAGGTGCCGGGCACCGCGGTGAGAATCTTGAGTATCTGCCCTATCTTGTCGTCGGTGTATCTCACCACATAGCTTATGTTGGGGCGGGCGAAGCTTTTGCGAAACACCTGCCCGCGCTTGAATTGCAGGCAGCGGCAAATGTCATCGGCCACCGCCGGAGTGGCTGAGGCTGTAAGGGCCATGAAGGGCACACTCTCGGGCAGAATCTTGCGCAGACGCACTATGTTGAGATACGCGGGCCGAAAATCGTAGCCCCACTGCGAGATGCAGTGAGCCTCGTCGACAGCCACCAGCGTCACCTTATGCAGCAGGCGTATCTGCTCCAGGAAATGGTCGCCGGCTATGCGCTCGGGCGACACATAGAGGAATCGGCAATCGGAGTTGATGATCTTGTCCCACTCGGCCTTCATCTGAGGGTAAGTGAGGCCACTGTGCAGATAGGCAGCGCGGATGCCTCGCGCCCGCAGATTGTCTACCTGGTCTTTCATCAGCGCTATGAGCGGCGTCACCACAATGGTGAGCCCCCCAAGGGCCAAGGCCGGAATCTGGAATGTAATTGATTTCCCACCGCCGGTGGGCATTAAGCCAAGAGTGTCGTGGCCTGAGAGGACCGACTCTATTATATCTTGCTGAAGCTCGCGAAAATCATCGTATCCCCAATATTTCTTCAGTATTTTGTGAATATCGTAAGGCAAAGAGGTCTCTACAGCTTATTAAGAATTTTCTGATGGATGTATGTCTCTAATCACGAGCTGCACGCTCTCGCCGTGGCCCTGATGCTTGTTGGGCTCAAGGGTGTAGCATATGTCTATGGGCTTGTGAGCGTGGATGTGCTCGAAATATTGCGACATATTGAAGGCAATAGCGTTGATAACCCTACTTGTGGAATTATCCTCCAGCTCAAGCTTGATGTGCTCCAAGTTGTGGCCCACCAGCTTGCTGGTGCCGAAGTCGAACACATTGCGAGTCATGAACACCGGCTTCTGATTGCCGGGACCAAAGGGATTAAATTTCTTGAGCCAGGCTATGAAGTCGGGAGTGATCTGCGAGAATGTGATTTCAGCATCTATATCGAGCTGCGGCTCCAGCTGATTGGGCTGAATGTTGTTGGCCACATACTCCTCAAAAAGCTTGGCAAACTCGGCTATGTTCTCCTCCTTGAGCGAGAGACCCACAGCATAGGTGTGGCCGCCGAAGTTTTCGAGCAGATGGCGAGCCGAGTTCACAGCCGAATAGATGTCGAAGCCCTGCACACTGCGAGCCGAGCCGGTGGCAATACCGTCGGAGATGGTGAGCACCACTGCCGGCTTATAGTAAAGCTCGGTGAGGCGCGAAGCCACAATGCCGATTATGCCCTTGTGCCAATCTTTATTGCACACCACAATCGACTTTTTGCCGTCTACCACACTCACATTGCGCGATATCAGGGCATTAGCCTCCTCGGTGATGCGCTTGTCGAGCTCCTTGCGGTCTTTATTATATTGGTCAATGTTCTGGCTCTTCTCATAGGCGTCGTGCAGGTCGCGAGTCACAAGCAAGTCTACGGCCTCAATGCCGCTCTGCATTCGGCCGGAAGCGTTGATGCGAGGGCCTATTTTGAAAATCACATCCGAGATGGTGATATCCTTATTGGTGAGCTTGCAGATTCTTATGATGCTTCTAAGGCCCAGGTTAGGGTTGGAATTAAGCCTACGCAGTCCGTGGTAGGCCATGATTCGGTTCTCATCCACTATCGGCACAATGTCGGCAGCAATGCTCACGGCCACAAGGTCGAGGAGCGACTCCAACTCATTGTGGTTGGAGAGGCCGTTGCTCTTGGCAAACGCCTGCATAAATTTAAAGCCCACACCGCAACCGCTCAAGTCACGACAAGGATACGGGCTGCCCGGCATCTTCGGGTTCAGAATAGCCACAGCATCGGGCAATTCCTCATCGGGCACATGGTGGTCGCAAATTATGAAGTCGATACCCTTCTCCTTAGCGTAGGCAATTTCGCTGATAGCCTTGATGCCGCAATCCAGCACAATCACCAGCTTCACATCGTTGGCCACAGCATAGTCGATGCTCTTGAGCGAAATGCCGTAGCCCTCCTCATAGCGAGTGGGTATATAGTATTCTATATTGCTGTAATAATTCTGAAGATACTTATAGACGAGCGCCACAGCAGTGGTGCCATCCACATCGTAGTCGCCATACACCATGATGCGCTCCTTGGCCCCCATAGCTCGGTTAAGCCTGTTGACAGCGGTCTCCATCCCCGGCATCAAGAAGGGGTCGTGAAGGTCGGCAATAGCGGGTGTAAAGAAACGCTCGGCACCCTTAGCATCGCTCACGCCGCGGCGCAAGAGCAATTCCGCCACAGCAACATGGTCGCCGCAGTAAGGACGCAAATCCTCGGCTTCATGCTGTTGCTGGAGCGTGAGTGGCAAATAATTCCATTTACGTATCATTGCTGTATGACTCTCTTTTTTGTGGACAAAAGTAAGCAAGCTGCAAACCGCAAATGCCCTTCCAATCCAATTTACTGCGAAATTACTAAAAAAAAACGTCACAGACAAATTGCCCGAAATCTTTTTACCCCCACCCGCCGCAAATCACCTCAAAACTCCCCCGCCGTCCCCTCAAAGTGCATCCGCCCGCCGCCGTCCGCCTCCGCACCGGCTCGCCCGCCGCCTGAGCCTACAAAGCAGCGGCGAAGCGACGGATATCCGCGAGGTGATTTTAGCTAACCGCCATATACAAAGCGAGGCATCGGTCAGACCGGTGCCTCTACTTCTATGCGAGCCGCGCCCGAAGCCGCGGAGTATTCCTATTTTATTTTCCTTTCTTTGTTGATTCCTTTTGTATTTATC
>CAYVAK010000103.1:0-6925 GCA_964448425.1 uncultured Sangeribacter sp. | reverse complement strand
ACAAAGAATGGACAATTAATTACCATAATATCAAATAGATACCAATATGAAAACAGTTAAAATTATGTTTGCCATGGTCGTTGCCATAGTTGCTCTGACCGGCTGCAATGGTGGAGAGTCATCTACTCCGCTGGGAAAACTATGTGGCGTTTATGCCACGATAGCCGAGAATAATCAAGAGGTGGCTAACGCTTATCAAGAGATGTATAAAGCACCGCGTGAACAGCAAGTGGCACTACACGAAAAAGCAACGCAACTTTTCAAGCAAAAACAAACCGAAAATAATGAGCTTGGCGAAGAGGCAAAGGCTATCGCCGAGCAGCTGAAAGGCACGGAAATGACGTGTGAAGTAGACCCCGCATTAGGTTATACGGTTGACAAATTGATTTTTGCGATAGTAGATACCAATGAGAAATTAGCAAATATAGTGCTTAAAGGAGAGATCAACGGAAGCCCATCGGGGGTTGCATATATCCTCATGCTTAACCGAGATGGCGACGTTGTAACCCGAACAATAGGTGGCATCACTGAAAAAGCATTAAGCATCAATTTCCGCATCACCACTGACAAAGGTCCGGAGACTGCTCGCGCATACGGCTCTGTGACCTCCATTAAAGTCATCACCGAAACCGAATATAGAACAGGTAAGGCTCCCACAGAGTCTGCAACTATAGGAAATGTGTCTACTTCGGAAGAATCGGTTGAACCGGAAGCAGATGCTGAGCCGGAGCCGGCTTATGTTGGCGATGATAATTCAGCAACATCCGAAAGCTTAGTGGTGGAAGGCGTCACAATTAAGAAAGGCGACCCGATAGCAGAAACGCTCAAAAAGTTCAAGAATGTCACTTGGGAATATAATGCCGACCGCGGTGTTATTGCATACATCGGCAATGCTTGGATTGTGGTGGATGAAGTCGACGACCTCACACCTCAAGGCCGAGAATTTATGAACGGCATCTACTCCGACATGGTGCCCGACCTACAATTCTCCATCAACTACATAAAGCCCACAGCCAAGATAAAAGAACTCCACGATCAGTAAATCGATTAAACGTTCAGCCATATTAATATTACTTCTGAGTCTTTGCTTGCCAATCTTGCAGGTAAAGACTCAGACTTATTACATGGCAACCCACCTCCTCGCAGTAAGGATTAAAAAATTGATTAAAAAAGGCGGTAAATTCTTTTTAATGCTTGTTAAAAAATTTGCGGCTCAGAGCTATTTTTTGTAACTTTGCGGTCCGAAAACGGTGGACAAATTTGGCTGCTTGCAACCACTCGAAAAAATGCTAAAACTGCAAGACTGTAAGGTTCTTTATATCAACAACTTGCTCACGAACCTCCACGGCTGCTGATTTATGCATGACACTCTTCGGGGATAGCAGCCCACTCTTAGCTCCACGTTTTCTCAACTAATAACGTATATATAAGGAGAAAAAATAATGAGCTATTTATTCACATCTGAATCAGTAAGCGAAGGCCATCCCGACAAAGTTGCCGATCAAATCAGCGACGCTGTCTTGGACTATCTGTTGGCCTATGACCCCCAATCAAAAGTAGCGGTAGAAACACTTTGCACCACCGGCCAAGTAGTGGTGGCGGGCGAAGTGAAGAGCAACGCATACATCGACTTGCAAGATGTGGTGCGCCGCGTAATCAACAAAATCGGTTATAACAGAGGCGCTTATCGCTTCGATTGCGACTCTTGTGGCATCCTGAGCGCCATCCACGAGCAGAGTGCCGACATCAACCGCGGTGTTGACCGCAAAGATGGCGAGGCGCAGGGCGCCGGCGACCAGGGTATGATGTTTGGCTATGCCAACAATGAGTCGGACAATTGTATGCCCCTCACTCTCGACCTCTCACATCGCCTTGTCTATGAGCTCGCTGCTATTCGTCGCGAGGGCAAACAGATGACCTACAATCGCAAAGGCAAAGAGGTGACCTACCTGCGTCCCGATGCCAAGAGTCAAGTCACTATTGAATACGACGATGTAACCCACAAGCCTTTACGCATCGACACAATTGTAGTATCTACTCAGCACGATGAGTTCCTTGCACCTGTTGCCGACACCGAGGCCGCTCGCCTCAAGGCCGATGAGGATATGCTTCAAGTGATCAGAAAAGATGTGGCTGAAGTGCTCATACCCAGAGTGAAAGCGCAGCTATCTGCCGATGTGGCAAAGCTCTTCGACTGCGACTACAAGCTCTATGTCAATCCCACCGGCAAATTTGTGATTGGCGGCCCTCACGGCGACACCGGTCTCACAGGCCGCAAGATCATCGTCGACACCTACGGCGGTCGCGGTGCCCACGGTGGCGGTGCCTTCTCAGGCAAAGACCCCTCGAAAGTGGACCGCTCGGCAGCTTATGCCGCTCGCCATATAGCCAAGAACCTTGTGAAAGCCGGCGTGGCCGATGAGGTGCTTGTGCAGCTTGCCTATGCAATAGGCAAGGCTGAGCCGGTGAGCATCTTCATCAACACCTATGGCCGCGGCCATGTGGCTCAATCCGACTCTGAAATAGCAAAAATAGTGGCCGAGAAATTCGACCTCACCCCGGCCGGAATCATCAGCCGCTTCAACCTCAAGCAGCCCATCTACCTTGAGACTGCAAGCTACGGCCACATGGGTCGTCAGCCTCGCGTGGTGACCAAAACCTTCGGCTCACGCTACGATGAGACTAAGACCGTGACAGTGAAGCTCTTCCCCTGGGAAGAGATCGACATGGTGGAGACACTCCGTCCCTGCTTCACCTTCACCCACTAAAAAAACAGGCGTCGGTTAAGCGCCTCACAATAGTTTATGCGACCCCTTTGCCGGCCGGCTTAGGGGTCGCTCACTTTTTCGCCATGCCGCCGCCCGGTGCCCCCTATTTATTTTGAAATCCCTTAAAAACAGTGGCTAAAAGTTGCTTGTTTCCACAAAATATATTAACTTTGCGTCCAACTATCACCCCACGGATGCTTCTCGTTACTAACGTTTCGGCAGCAAGCATGGGAGAGGCGATAGAATCAACCATAGAATAACCAACAACCTATCAACATTTTAGAGCTATATAATAAATGGCAACTCTTGAGAAAATTAGAAGCAAATCAGTGCTTCTTATAATCGTAATCGGCGTTGCGTTGCTTGCGTTTATCGTGGGCGACGGTATCAAAAACGGCCGTGATCTCTTCGGCAAGGGCAACCGCCTTGCCAAAGTCGGTAATGCGAAAGTCGAGTACGCAGAATTCCAGCAACGTCAAAATCTCTTGCAAGACCTCTACAAGAATGCTGACCTGGACCAATCTGCTCTCTCAGCGCTCGCTATCGACCAGCTTATCAACGAAAAATTGATTGACAACGCTGTTGATCAGCTGGGCATCTCTGTGGCTGATGCCGAGCTTTCTTACTACATCCTCGAGCAGCCTCTTGCTCCCGCTCAGATGTATCTATTCCGCAACTTCGGTCAGAACGCCAACCCCGCGCAAGCTTACGACATGGTGTTCAACCCCCAAAAATATGGCATCTCCGCCGATGCTGCCGCCAACATGAAAGCTGCTTGGCTGCAAATGGAGGAGGAGACCAAGAGCGCTGTGGCTCGCAAAATGTATGCCGACCTGCTCGCCGGCGTTATCAAGCCCAACACTCTCGACACCAAAGATATGCATAGCCGTCGCAACGACTCCTACAACGTGAACATGGCTATCAAAACTTTCACCGACGATGAGCTCGGCAAAGTGAAAGTCTCCGACGAGGAAATCAACAAACTCTACGAGGAGCGTAAAGGCCTCTATGCTGTGAACCAAGAGTCGGCTACCATCGGCTTCGTTTACGCTAAGGTTAACGCCTCAGAGTCTGACCACGCTACCGCTGAAGATATCAAAAACCGCACCGTCACCGAAATGAAGGCCGGCAACGGTATCTCCACCACACTCCAAAAAGAGGGCGTACGTTTCAATAAATTCTCATTGCCCGCTAAATATATAGCTCGCAACTACACCAACCTCCCCCTCAGCAGCAGCGACATCGTCAACGCTTCGGCCGACACAGTGGCTCAGACATTCTCCGACAACTACTACCTCGTGACTCGCAAAATCGGCGTAAGCACCGCCAACGACTCTGTGCAGCTCGCCGTATTTGAAGTCCCCGCCGCAGAAGTTGCCAAGCTCAAACAGACTCTCGCTTCCGGCCTTCCCGCCGACAGCGTAGCCGCTAAGTCGGGCACAAAGGCCAACCTCCTGGCCACCGAATGGGTCACCGTTCAAAACCCGCAGATGCGCTCCAGCCTCCCCAACGACCTCGTGGCTAAACTCGACACAGTGGCTGCCGGTGAAATAGTCACAATCATGGAAGGCACCAAGACCGACAACGCTCGCATTGCAAAAGTGGAAAAAGCAATCCCTGTCACAGTTCAGGAATTTGAGGTTGCTTCCTACGAACTCCTTCCCTCATCAGAGACTCTCGCTCAAGCTCGCGAGAAAATGGAAGAATTTGGCGCTAAAAACACTACACCCGCTGCTTTAGAGGCCAACGCTTCAAAGAGCGGTTACGAATACCTCACCTGCAAAGTTGATGCTTCAACACCCTCAATCGCCGCTCCCGACCGTCGCTACGGCTTCCAGTCATTCCCCAACAGCTCAAGCGTAATCAGCTGGGTTATGGGCGAAGGCGTAAGCGGTGATGTATCGAAAGTGTTCGACAACAACGATGCTCGCGACCCCTGGATCTACATAGCTATCGTGGCTGATACCTACGATTCTTATCGCCCCGTCACCGACCCCGAAGTGAAGAAAGAGCTCACCACTCTGGCTAAGAAACACAAACTGGCCGCTGACCTTATCAAGAAATATTCAGGCAAAGGCGACATCAACGCTACCGCAGCCGCCATGGGTGTAAGCGTGATGAATCAACCCGACATCCGCTTCGGTTCAGGCCAACCAAGCGACCTCAAGGTTTCTGCTAAGATGACAAGCACTACTCCCGGTGCCAAGGTTTATGTAGTGGAAGGCGACGGCGGTGTCTACGCTTACCAAGTAGCCGCTAAGAACGCCAACAACACTCCTATCAATCTGGAGCAAGAAACAGGCGTCTACGGCGCAATCTTCAACAGTGTGATGCAAGGCAGCAACAACCCCATGACCCAGTATCAGGGCATTGGCAAGATGCTCCGTGGCAACAGCAAAGTTGAAAACAACATTTACAAAAATAGAGCAAAATAAAACTATAGAAATGTAAAGGAGCCACGCCGACGTGAGTCAGCGTGGCTTTTTTATTTTCACCCTTATTGCTTTACAAAAATCAGCAAAAACAGCTAATTAGCAAATTTTAATAATTACACCCGTCTACTTCAAGATATTATTACTAATTTTGCACTTAAATCGCCCGCCATCTCCCCCGACGGGCGGCAACAATCTTAACAACAGTGCAATCCGCGCGCCCTCTACCAGGCTCGCAGCGGCACATAGCAAACATGGGCAGAAAACTAAAACGCATAAACTGGTGGGTGCGCCGCCGCTCCCATCTCCCCGTCATAATTCTCGGTGTCGGCATCGTCTCCTTGCTCGTATTCAACGAGGAGACCTCTCTGACCAAAAGCCGCCAATTCGACGCTCGGATTCTGCAACTACAGGCCCAGATTAAAGAAGCTACCGACTCTGCTCAATACTACAAAAAAGCAAAGCAGGAGCTCTACACCTCTCGCAACCAGCTGGAGCACGTGGCGCGTGAAAACTATAATATGCAGCGCTCCGTTGAAGATGTCTACATCATCAAGTAACTCTTTTATCACCCTCATCACACTGAAATGAAAAAAAACGACAATACACCACTCAACCCCTCTGTGACACTCTCACCCAAAGCTTTGCGACGTCGCAAACTCTGCGACATTCTCGCATCGGTGGGCATGGTGCTGCTCCTTGTGGCGCTCATACTCCCCATTATAGACATCTTTGATGTGGAGCGTCTTCACTGGTTTAAGTGGATATTCACAGCCGGAGCGGTAATGTTTACAGTGGCAAAGTGCATACGCATTCTGCCCAAAGAGTGCTCCATAAGCATTCGTCGCCTCTATCGCCTGGAGTTTTGGGCCGGCGTGTGCTTCCTGATAGCCACATTCTTCTGGTTTTACAACGAGTATAAGATGTCGGCTTTGCCTCTGAAAGGCGCCCTCTCCATTTTGCACGACACCATACTCTTCGCCATGTCGGGAGCAGTGGTGCAGCTCATAGCCTCTTGGATGATTTACTTCCGCGAGAAGAAAGAAATCACCAACCCGGGCGCATAGTGTTTCTCCTCGCTTGTGGGCACACAGATAAATTATTAAATTTGCAAAGTGAAAACAAGTCTGGTAATTGACCAAGGCAATACGGTGGCTAAAGTCTCCGTTTTCAGCGGCGACACTCTTCTGTCCACTCACGCATTCCGCAATCTCGACATCGAGCAGATAGTCCCGATTATCGGTGATGCTCGCTCCATAAGTGCTATCTATAGCAGCGTGGCCCGGTTTGATGCTCGATTCTTGGAGACTCTCCGCTCCATTATCTCCGGCCACCTCCTCATCCTCACCCACGACACACCGCTGCCTGTTCAGATAGACTATCGCACCCCGGCCACCCTGGGCTTGGACCGCATAGCTGCGGCAGTCGGTGCATCGCAAGTGCTCCCGGCCACAGCCGCCCTCATAGCCGACGCCGGCACGGCACTCACACTCGACATCGTTGATGCCTCTTCCACATTCCGTGGCGGCAACATCTCGCCGGGCCTCTCATTGCGATTCTCCTCCCTGCATCAGCACACTGATGCCTTGCCGTTGCTCTCAGCTCAAGGCCCGGCTCCCGCTTTCGGCTACGACACAGCCACAGCCATTCGCTCAGGTGTCTTGAAAAGTGTCGCTGCTGAAATACAAGCAAATTTCACCGATGCCCACCGACTGTTCGGCGCAT
>CAYVAK010000102.1:0-6996 GCA_964448425.1 uncultured Sangeribacter sp. | reverse complement strand
ATTTGAATTATGACACAGCCTTTTACATTATATATGATATGCTGATTAGGGATATACTGTCTGTCGGGCGCCCTGCTCTGTGAGGCGAATGTAGATTTCTCCGCTCACGGGGTTGAGCACTCGCCGTCCTTGGAAGTCATACCACAGGCCGGAGGTCGGGTCGCTCGGATCGGTGCTGAGCCCCTCTGCTGAGGTGAGAAGCTCTACAGCTACCGTCTGCGAAGCATCGGCCACCATCCAGGCATCTGAGTTGCGAAGCATATACTCCGGCACTTTCACATACACGCGGCCATTGTAGCTCAACGAATATTGCCACATGGGATATTCATACACGTCGGTGTAGATGAGGTTGCCGTCGTCGTCAAGACTTATGCCGCCTTCGGCCAGACACCCGGCATCAATACCGGCCGACGGGTCGGAATCGCCGAGGTCATTGCCCAGGTGATATGTGAGCGTGGCCGTGGAGTCGAATCCGGTAGACGATGAAGCCATAGCCGGTGCCGACTGTGTGTCGCCCGGGGTAATACTGCGCCACAGGCCGAGACTTATGTCGGAAGCTGTGAGCCGTGTATCCTCATTGTAGCCCAGCGTCTTGAGCGACTCGGAGTCGGGAGTGAGTATGTTGCGAGCCTTAAACACATATGGTGTGTGTGAGCCCCAGTCGCTCATAAAGTGGGTGGTATAGTCCACAGTAATCGGACTCACTGCGGAGGCATATGCCACCACAGGGGCGTCGGGCAGGGTGAGAATCGGTGAGCCGAAAGAGCCTCGATAGGTGGAGGTGACCATGGTCTGATATCGATTGCCCGGGGTCACAGTGCCCTTGGTAATGGTTATGCTACCCTCGCCCTTTCTTGTGGTCGATTTCAAGGTCGCGGTGCCCACCTCGGTAAGAGAGCCATCATCGTCGACTGAGTTGAGAGTGATGCCGGTGATGATATACTCGGCGGTGCCGTCGGTGCCCTTCTTGCCTTTCTGGGTAATCAGGTCGCTGTCTATGGTATAGTTGAGCTTATATTTGCGATCCACAGAATCGTGTGTAGGTGTGACTGCCAGATGGTGGTCGGTGTCGGCTGCTATATCCTCGGAGCTATATAAGCCGGTGAAGGTGAATGTGGGCACTGCCATAGGTATAGGCATGGCGTAAGCCTCCGAGGCAAGTGACTCGAAGGAGTGTGAGGCCAAGTGATAGCGCAGGCCGTCGTCGCCTACCGCAAGGTCGGTGTTGTTTTCATATTCCTCATAGTCGTAGCCATCCATCACTGCGGTGTATTTATAGGTGGTGGGCACCCCCGGCTCACTTAACACAGGAGAGCTGAAGGTGTCGGTCATTGTAAACCAGGAGGTGTAGCCATATGTGTCGATTGTAAGCAGACGCTTGTGGGTGGTGGCATCGAAATACATCACCGGGTCGGTGGTGCAATATTGCATCACATAAGTCACGTTGCCGTCGTCATCAGTTACCGGGAAGTCGAAGTCGCCCGTAAATGAGCGCGATTCTCCGTTCACCGTGTAGGTAACTTCAATCACTTCATCGGAGGTGAGACCTTCCACTTTCTTGGGCTCCGAGGGTTTTGAGAACACCACATCGGCTATCTTCACATCGTCGCGATACACATGTACGGTGGTCTCACCGTCGGCATTCAGATCGCTGAGAGGCACCTCCCAACGCAACTTGGCAGTGTAGTTATTCACATCATTCACTGCATCATACTGTGAATATATGTCGCCGATAATGTCAAATCGGGGCTCCTTCATCTCAATAATATTGAAAAGCTCGCCATAGCCGGCCTCCATGTATTTCCAACGCTCACCGCGCTTCACCATCAGTATGGAGGTCTCAGGAGAGGCCACTGTATTGTCGCTGTTGCCGGTATAGGTGCTGATATTTGAAATATCATCGACATAAGAGTAGGATATGGCTGTGAGCGGCGCCTGCTCAAGGTCTATGGCCTGAAGTGTGAAGTTGGAGCCGGTGTTGGGCCAAATCACCTGCTGTAGTGAGCTCGCTCCTTGAAGGTAGCCCTTTGGCGCGTAGGATTTTTGATAGAAGCGGTCGGTGGTGGGCAGCACCATCTCTGTGAGCGAGGTGCAATCTTTAAACGCGTAGTCGTCTACGGTTGTCTCTTTCAGGTACGGGAAGGATTTCAGGCTTTTGCAGCCGCAGAAAGCATACATGCCCACTCTATCCACATAACCATCTGCAAGACACACGAATTCCTCAAGCGCGTCACACATATTAAACACGTAGTTACGTATGCTCACATGGCCATAAGTGGTGAAACTCTTAAGAGAGGTGCATCCGTTAAAAAGTCCAACTGTGGAAGAGTACACAGTTTGCGGCGCACTGGATAAAGTTAAATTTTCTGCTTTTGAGACTACCGACACTAAACTTGCGCAATTTTTAAATGCTCCGGAGCCTATAGAAGTGAGGGTAGTGGGAAACTCGAGTGTCTCAACCGCACAAGCCGGAAATACGCCGGCCCCTATTGTCTCCAAGCCCTCATTAAATTCTATTGATTTGAGATTCTTCCAGCCCGAAAATGCAGAAACGCCTATGCTCTTTAGGCTGGATGGAAACTTCAACTCAGTGACTGCGGGCGCTGTGCCGCCCATGTAAAATGCATCTTGACCGATTGTCTCCAGTCCCTCATTAAATGTCACAGACTCAAGTTTATTGCAATGCTGAAAGCACTGCCCGGGTATAGAGGAAACATATCCGGGTATCTCCAACTCTGTGAGGCCGGTACTCGCAAATGCCAATGTAGACAACGACAGCGATTCCAAACTCTCTGCCCATTTAATAGCTTTAATACCGGAATTATAGAAGGCTCGGTCTCCTATATCGTTAACTTTGCTCCGACTTAAATCGAGCTCGGATAGCCCGGTGGTCTGATAGAAACAATACGACGGAATGGCGCTTACCGTTGAGGGTATTGTCAATGTGCCGGAAAGCGCTTTGCAATTGGAAAAAGTAGAGGCACCAAGGGTCAACGGTTTGTCACTCCATTCTATAGCTGTTGCCGAGCTGCAAGAAGAAAACACACTATCACCAAATGTAGCTTCAACCGGCGGCATGGTAATTGTTGCCAACTTGCTACAGCCGTTAAATGCCGACTCACCGATGGTCACCGACTGCTGATTCTCCTCTTTTCTCTCCGCCCAAGTTAATGAAATGAGTGATTTGCATGAATTGCACAATTGAATCGGTACCTCGGTCATCCAGACGGGAATCTCAAGTGACTGCAATTTTGAATAGGCTAATGCCGCCTTGCCCACATATGAAAGCGCATGGTCGGGGAAGGTGAAAGAGGTTATACCGCTGTTGTAGAACGCTTTGGAACCTATGGAATCGATCGCCTCAGGCAGCACAACTGATGTCAACTTAGTGCATCCTTCAAACACCGAGTCACCAATTTTTGTGACTGTCGGCGGTATTGTGACCTCTGTGAGCTTACTCCAGCCACTGCAAAATCCGTCGGGTATTGCCTCCATACAAGAGGGGAAAGCGAATTTTGTAATTGTGGTTACGCTTTTGAATACATCGGAGCCAAAATCGGCACACCCATTAAAACTAATTGAGCCTATAGTCGCATTCTGAAATGCATTGTCGCCGATACTGACCTCAGAATTAAACACCAACTCGGGGCAAAACATATTGCCGTCTTTGTCGGAATAGCTACAGCCGGAGAATGCATATGCGCCGATAGTGGTAACGGTAGGGGGCAAATAAAAATCGCGCAATTTAGAACAGTCTTGGAAAGCCTTATCACCGACATCGGTGATTTGATCGCTCAATGTCAATTGCGTAAGCGCCGACCAGTTTTGGCAAAAGCCTTCCGGAATTTTCTCCATCCACTCGGGAAAGACGGCCTCCTCTATTTTGCTATTTGAAGCGAAGCAATAAGTGCCGAAACTACACTCTGCCTCCGGGAAATTTATCTTTGTTACCCCGGCAGATGCAAACGCCGAGTCGCCCACAGAGACGCCGGCGGGAAGAGTGAGCTCGCCAAAGCTGCTGCACTTGTAAAAGGCATATTCACATATTTCCTTCAAAGAGTTAGGCAGGGAAACTGAGGTAAGTTGGCTCGTATAAGCAAACGCATCGGCACCAATGGTCTCAAGCCCCTCATGGAGCGTAACCGATTTTAGTGCCAGCGATGTAGAAGTAGCATTATTTTTGGAAAAGCAATATGCGGAGATTTCTTTTAATTTACATCCTTCAGGGAAAATGACGCTCTCCAATGATTTACAACCGCCAAATGCATAATTACTTATGTATGAGAGGGATACAGGAAATGTGACACTCGTTAGCATGTCGCAATACGCAAACGCATAGCTGTCTATTGATTCAAGTTTGTCGGAAAATTGTATGCTTTCAAGTGTGTTGCAATTGCTAAACGCATAGTTGCCGATTGAGACAAGATTCTCCGGACAGGTTAAAGTTTGAAGTCCGGTACTACTAAATGCACGATTGCCAATCGAAGTAAGAGTATTCGGCAAAGAGATAGACTGAAGTGCTGAGCAACCGGAGAAAGCATATGTGCCGATTGATTCCGCGCCTTCGATATTAACTTCACTAAGATTTGACCAATCCTTGCAGGCTCCCTCAGGTATAGAGGAGACTTTATTGGGAAAAGTGATTGAGGTAATACTGTCTTGCTCTCCCAATGCTTCACTAACCCAGGTGCCCAAGGGTGCATTGGGAATTATAATCTCATTAAGGTCACAACTATCAAAAACGCCATTACCAAGGTTTACTCCTTCCGGCAATGTCACAGATTGCAATTTCTCACAATTGGCAAACGCCATTTTACCAATCGATGCAAATGTCTGCGGGAAAATTAAACTTGAAAGAGAGGTGCACTTATAGAACGCTTGTTGTCCAATCGTGCACTCCGGATTTGTGAATTCGACCTTCTCCACAGAGGATTCTTGAAATGCGTTTGTCGGTATCGATGCTACACATGATGGGAAAGTAACACTTACAAGTCCGGTCACTTCTTTGAAACAAGCTTCGCTTAAAGTAATTTTTGTTTCCGGCCAAGTGATGGAACTAACCATGGCTTGATTAAACGCATTCTTTCCAACTGTAACATTGTCGGGAAAAGTCAATGCACCCAGTGAGGTACAACCCTTAAATGCATAACCGCCAATTGATGTGAGCGTGGCCGGAAACCCGGGAGCGCTGAGAGCAGTGCAGCCTTGAAATGCATAGGAGCCTATTGATTTCAAATTCCCCGGCAAGGTAATAGTCTTCAGTGAGGTGCAGCCTTTATATGTTCCTGTGTTTAGCACAGTGCAGCCCTCAGGTATCGACACCTCCGTAATTGAGGCGCAGCCCGAAAAGGCATATGAACCCATGGTGGTGAGAGTGGCCGGAAGCGCTACATCTTCAAGTGCCGCGCAATCTTGGAATGCATAGGCACCTATCGTTGTCACTCCTGATGGTGTATCGCCAGCATCGTTATATGGGAGATTGATTTTGGTGAGGGAGCTGCAACCATCAAATGCATTGGCATTGATAGTTGTGATGGTAGGCGGCAGGCTCACCTCAGTCAGAGAAGTGCAACCTTGGAAAGCATTTTTGGATATAGCAGTGATTTCAGCCTCAATGGTTACTGAGGTAATAGGAGTGCCGGCAAAGGCTTTTTCAGCCATGCTCACCACGGTGTATTCTCCGGTGTAAGATGGAGCGGTGGAGTGGTCGGTAAGCGTTTTGGGGATGGTTATCGCCACTGTCTGTTGGCTGAAATAGGTGTTGTTGATGGCCGATACGGTCAAGGTATGCTCCGTGTCGGAGACCACGTCGTAGACTACACCGTTGGCATCGGTGACGGTGACATTGGCTTGAGTCGGAGCCACGGCGCCCGCAAGGAGTAGAAGTAAAACCGTGCAGCGCAAGAACCTGCGAGAGGCTGTAAAAATGGGTGACATTTAGAGTAAGAAGGTTAATAACATTAATTAATAGCTATTCATCTCCAAAGATGGGCAGGCTGTAGGGGTATGAAAGTGATGAATCCACCGATAAACAGCGCCCATTTAGGCAATTAAGGCATGCTGAGTCTTTCGAGTAAATAGTTGAGTTGCACCTGTGGATAGGCACCACAAAATTATAAAAATTCCTTAACATTAGCAAATTCCATAATTTTATTTTTTGCTGATGTTAAGGAATTGTTCCGGGGCCGGGCCAAAACACGTGGCCGGCAGATAGGTGTTAGCGCACTGATTGAATCTGCTTTTTGAGCTCTTCGCGCTGCAAGGGGGAGGTGCCGTGCTCAATGTGGGTGATTGTGCCGGCCTTGTCTACCACGATTGTTAGAGGGTAGCCGTTTGAGTCAATCCACTCGTTGAATTGCGTGTCGTCCACAATCGGTATCCAGTTGAAACCTTGCTTCTCAATCACAGGCCTTGCGGTGGCCGCATCTTCATATGTGACAGAGAAAAACATGACATCGGGCATCTCATCTTTCCACTCCGAGAGCTCGGGCATCTCTGCACGGCATGGCCCGCATCCGGTGAACCAGAGATTCAGCACCATGGCTTTACCTTTCACATCTTTGTTGCTCCAGGTTCTCCCATCTATGTCAGTAGCTGTAAATTGGGGAAATTTATCGCCCGGTGCGATTTTGGAAGCAGTGTCGGAAGTTTCGCCTACCGACATCGATATGATTCGTGCCGTTTTGGATAGGGATAACAACTCATCTGCATCGGGCACATCAGCGGTAGGCAACGCGAATTTCAACGCTGCCTCAGGAAGTGGATTTGCCAAGCGTATTAACACAGCTTTAGAGCCGGAGGGAGCCGAAATCATGGCCATGCCGTTGATTTCGGTCGATGCCACAGGCACTTCACTAAAGAAGTGGCCTTCAATGATCACTATTTTACCGTCGGTCTGCGCATTCACGCACAACGCAAAGGTCAAAAGGCATAATGCCAAGATTCGCTTAAACTTAAAGATTCGTTTCATAGATAAAGGTGTTATATAGGTTACTC
>CAYVAK010000101.1:0-7013 GCA_964448425.1 uncultured Sangeribacter sp. | reverse complement strand
GATCAAGCAAAAAATAAGTTTCCGAGGCTATTTTTTCAAAATGGAGCGCACCACTTCGCGGCCCACAAGCAGCAGTTTGAGCCACCTATAGCGCCGAGCTATAAAGGCTTTAAACACCAAGCGATGTTTTAAGGGCACATTGCCTATAGGGTAGCAACTACGTATGCGCTCGAAATAGGGCTCCTGCGACTCCTGAGCAACCCATTGGCGCTTCTCGACCTCGGGCATAGGCGAGAGCATGATGTTGCGGATATGGCCGCGCATTATGTCGAAGGTATAGCCCATGGCGTACAGCTCCGAGGAGGCCGGATAGCCGTCGGTGAGAAACATCGACTCCAGATAGCGAGAGTAAGCCACCGAACGCTGAAGGCAGTCTTTGCGCGGAGTGCGACTGAGCGACTTGGGGTTCACTCGGTAATGATACAGTGTGTCGTGGATTTTGCCCACTCTGCGGGCCGCTCGCGCGCAATGGTAGTTGTAAATATAGTCTTCGCTTATGTATTGACGTTCGCTCAGGAAGCGGATGTTATTGTCGGCGAGCAGGGAGCGGCGATATAGAGAGCCGCACGAAGAGCCGTCGAGGTTAAGGCGGCGGTCAGCTTCGCCCCCGGGACAAGAGAAATAGCAGAGCGCTATATGCTTGAGTTGCTCGGGGTCGGTGTATATTTCCAGGGGTGAATCGGTGCAGATGTAAGAGAATTGGTCTTCAATCACAAAGCGATTGAGGGCGGCCTTCACGATGTCGAGGTCGTGGTCTTCGGCCAGGGTGTAGAGGCGCTGAAGGGCATTGGGGGCCAGATAGTCGTCGGAGTCGAGGAAGGCCAGATATGTGCCGGTGGAAAGCTCTATGCCGGAGTTGCGAGAGAGGCCCAGGCCGCGGTTAGTCTGATGGTGGATTCGGATGCGCGAATCCTCGGCTGCATAGCGCTCGCATATCTCCATGGAGCGATCGGGGGTCTCATCGTCTACAATTATAATTTCTATATCTTGCAGAGTCTGATTGAGCACCGAAGTGAGGCAACGCTCCACATATTGCTCCACATTATAGACCGGGATTATGACACTTACTTTAGGCATCGGCTTGGGCGGGGGTTAAGATGGCGCATTCAGCCGAGGCCTTTCGCCCTGCCGAGAGCACACGGCAAGGGGGCAATTCCGACCATCGGCTCGAAACATAGACCATGAATTGGAATATAAGGGCAAAGGGGAGCGAGGCGAAGGCGGTGTGGTAGGCCACCATGAGAATCAGGTGGACGGTGAGCCACCATTGCATTTTGGAGGAGCGCTCGCGGTGGCGGGCAAACACTCGGAATTGCAAGAGCCAGAACAGCAGGTAGAGGCCCATGCCTATGTAGCCAAGCTCTATGAGGGTGTCGAACACCTCCGTCTCCGTGCCACGCAGTATCCACTCGTAGTGCTTCGCGAAGTCGGTCTTGTCGATGCCGTTGCCGCCTTTAAACTGGCCCACGCCATAGCCCCAAAGGGTGGCGTGGTCTTCCTGCTCCAGCAGCTTTGACATGAGCAGGTATTTGATGCCGCGAGCATAGTCCGACTCCATCACTTCTTCGGAGTCGACATCGCGGTCGAGCAGGTCGAACACAAAATCTATGGTACTGTTGCGTCCCAGCACATACTCATCCATATACTCCCAAGAAAACACATTCTCTTTTGTGTTGACAGTGTTGAGATAGAACCATGCACCGCCGCATAGCAGCATGGCGCATAGCGGCAATATGATTAAGAGGCGGCGCATCAGAAATCTGTCGGCCGGAAGCAGGAACACAAAGTAGCAGAGCAGGAATATGAACGATATCTTGGTCTCATTGAGCATGGAGGGGAAGAGCAGCAGCAGGAGCACCCAATTATCCTTGAGGTTGTCGAAATAGCCTTTACTCTTATCCCAACGGCGCACCATGAAATAGAATGAAATCAGATATATGAGCTGGGAGATGATACCGGAGGAGAACCAGCCCAGTGAGCCGCCGCCGTTATCGCCGATGCCCCACACGGCAGCCTGATAGCTGATGCAGGGGAATTGTATAATCAGGAACGCATATAAGGTCTTCTCAAAGAGATACACGAATCTCACCCAACGCTCCTTGTCGGCATACATATAGCGGAATATGGGCACCACAAACACGTAGCCAAAGTAGCGGCGCATGCCGTTAAGATAGACCAGAAAGCCCTCGCCGTTGAGCACACACGATGTGAAATAGGCATAGAGCAGCAAGCCCACTATTATGACCACATCGGAGAACTTGCGCAGGGTGACGCAGCCCAACATGGCTATGGCGAGTTGAGCCAGATTATTAATCATCAGTGTCTGCGACATGCAACGGTCGTGCGAGGCCTCTTGCAACATGAATGAGGTCGCGCCGGCAATCCAAAACAGCGCCAGAAACAGATAGATATATAAAGTGCTCTTTCTCAGCTCAAGCTTCATCTGCTCGAAAAATAGTTAAGGTGGAGGGGTATTTCTTAATACGTATCGCTTTAATGCGTATCTTTTAATGGGTGTATTCCTTACTTCTGTGAAGCCTCGGTGTCGGCTGATTCCTGCTCGGGGTCCTTGCCGAAGATTTTCACCAGCACGCAGGGTATCAGCAGGCCAAACACAATGCCTACCAATATAACCACGAGCTTGTTGGGGCTCACGGGGGTGATGTCGGCATAAGCCTTGTCTACCACCTCGCTGATCGGTTTCACTTGCGAAACGGCTATTTCAGCCTCCTCACGCTTCTGAAGCAGGAAGGCATAGATGGTGTTTTTCACTTCGCGGTCGCGATATAGCTGAGTGAGTCGCTTCTCAATGTAGGGTATTTCATACATGCGGCTATCCGAAGAGCCCTGCTCCTTGTCTACAGCAGCGATTGAAATCTTTGTGGCTTGGATTTGGCGAGCCAGGGTGGTAAGGATATTTTCGCGCAAGGCGTCGATTTGCTCGGTGAGGCGGTCCAGGGCAGCGCTTTGGCCCTTCACACTCGACTGGAGCTCCATGCGTTTCAGAATAAGCTCGTTGTAAGAGAGGATTGAAGCAGCGAAGCCATCTCTCTCGGCCGATGCTCCGTTGTTGACCGGCAGCAGCGAATAGCGGGTGGCGGGGCTGGAGAGCATATCGTAGATCATCTGATAGATTTCCAACTGGGTGCGAGTCTCCACCTCCACGCTCTCTATTGAGCCTTTGCGTTTGAAGATGTATTCGGCCTCGGCAGCAGCATCCACTATTTTATTGTCGCGCTTGAAGTCTTCGATTTCGTTTTCCGATTTCTCCAGCTCGTTGTAGAGGAGCAGCAAGCGGTTTTCCACGAAGTCGAGCGACTCCTGGCGGCTCTGATGGCGCTCGGTCATGCGGTCTTCATTGTAGATATCTACAAGACTGTTGGTAGTGGCTATACCTTTGGGCACACTCACACACTCAAGCTCCACGCGGATGCCGTTGGCTTTTTTGTCTATCTCTTCCACCTTGATGTCGGTGCGGATGCCGTCTATCACATCGGGAGTGCCCATCACCATGGTGTGGAAATCGAGCTCTTGGCCCGGCTTATAGTAGGGGGTGGAGCTAATCACAAATCGGCCGTAGGGGGTCTTGGCAGTGTAAGGCAGTTGCTTGATTTTGGTGTCGATCACCACATCCTTGTCTTGCTTCACCTTGAGGTTTATCACGCCATCTTTCTGCACATCAAAGTTGAAAATGGTGAGCACGGAGATTGTGTCGAGCACCTGGTTGGGGATGTCGATTCTAAACGGCTCATCTTGATAGTACCACTTTTTGCGGCTGAAGAAGTGTTTTGAGGTCCAGCTCAGATAGTTGAGGCGCTGGTCGTGGACAGTCTCGGTGAGAATGGTCTGGGAAGTGAGGCGAATAATCTCGTCTTGGAGGTTAGCGCTGCTACCGCCGTTCGAGCCGAAGCCGAAGCTGAGGGCCAACGCGGAGATTGACGACATTGAGTTGCTCTCGCCCTCATCTTGATTGAGCATAAGCACCGAGCGCACCAGATACACCGGGCTCTTCTTTTTCAAATAGAAGGCGGCAAGGCCCACACATATCAATAGCGAAATCACAAACCACCACCAATGGCGCAGATACGACTTGAAAATTTTCTTAAAGTCTATTACATCATCCGGTTTTTGAGAGTTGTTTACAACATTTTTATCTTCTGCCATGGGGGTGTGTCTTTTTTATTTGAGTTATCGCTGTTTTAGGTAATAGGTAAGAGAGAAGAGGGGTGAGAGTGTAAGGGTGTGAGTGTTAATCTACTGTGAGTGCTATGATTAGAGATGCTATCACTGATGCGCCGCTTATCACTGCCGAAATCACACTCAGCTTGTAGCCGTTGTTCTGGTTGTAGTTGGCCATGCCGCGACGTGCCTCGGTGGGCTCCACATAGATAGCGTCGTTCTGCTTTAGGTAATAGTAGGGCGACTCGAAGAGCTTTGCATCTTCCAGATTCACAGTGTTATAGGTAATGGTACCGTTTTCTTCTCTGATAATGGTGACACAATCTCTGCGGCCATACATTGTGAGGTCTTCAGCCGAAGCGAGGGCGTCAAGGATTGAAAAGCGTTCGCTGTCAGCTTTGTAGACACCGGGCTTGGTGACCTCGCCCATCACATTGACTTTGAAATTCATGAGCTCTACTCTCACCACCGGGGCCTCAACATTTTCGGCAATGCGGCGGGTGAGATATTCGGTAAGCTCGGTGGTGGTCATGCCCTGCACATGGAGCTTGCCCAGGATTGGGAATGTGATATCACCATCCTTATTCACCACATAGCTCTGCAATGTGGCCTGAGCCGGCATGGAGAGCAGCTCGCTCTTTTGAGTGGTGGCCGACATGGGGAGGTTATACTGCGCGGTGGCAGCCGGCATTTCAGATGTCACGGTAATTACCAATTCATCTTGGGGCTCGAGGCGTATTTTCCAGTCGAGCGAGCCAACGGCCGCTGCCTGTGTTGTGGGACGATTGTCTACAAAATATGTCAGGTTCTGTTTTGTACTACAGCTGCACAACATCATGCCACACAGCAGGATAGGTAGATATTTTTTCATTCGCATTGTATTTGCTCTATTTTATTTTAGCCCGGCCAGGCTCACATCGGAGCCTGCAAGGACTATAACATGAACGAATCAAAGCGCGAATTATTGTGAATCCGCACTTAGATATCGTTTTATTTACTGCACTGCCGGACGGCTATTGCGCACTGACAGCTATTTTCTTTGTTGCAACGGTCTCGGTGCCGTCGGAGCTGATCACCACACAGCGGCACACATATATGCCGCGAGCCACTCTCACACCGCCGCGATCCAAAAGATCCCATTTCACCTGCATGGCCTCGCCGTAGTCGCCGGTGCCGGAGGTCTCTGCGCTCCAAATCATGCGACCGGCTATGTCGTAGATTTCCAGGATAGTCGACATCTTTGAAGAGGGTATATCGGGGGTGATATAGAATGTCACACCGGAGGTTGCGGGGTTAGCATCGGTGTAGATATTCACAGTGGGCTGCACCTTCTCGGAGACTTTGAAGTCCAGATAACGAGTGGTGGAGTTGCCGGCGTTGTCCCACACGGTGAATTGGAGAGTGTGGTCGCCGTCGGAAAGGTCGGAAAGCGGATAAGCCACATTACCGGCAGTGTAGTCGTTAATGTCGGGAGTGTAATAGTTCACCAGGTCTTCATAGATGTTTCGGCCGTCTATGATTAGGGTCATCTGCTTACCTATGCCGCTGGTAGATATGTTGATGCCGCTCTCGTCGCTCACGCGGGCCACAAATGTAGGTGATGGATTCACGGTTGAGCCGCTCTTAAAGTTCAATGTATTCAGGCCCATAGCCGAGATTTCCGGGTCGATGGTGTCGGGGTCATCGTCGTCGGTGAAGCCGTAGACATAGAATTTCTCGGTGGCTCCGTTGGCTTCGCGACCATCGTCGGTGTAAGCGTAGAGGTTCAGAAGGGCGGGCGAATAGTTGTTGTCTATCTCCATGGGGAGCAAGAGTGTGGCCTCCCAAGTGCCGTTGGTGACTTGGAATGTGCCGGTGAAGAGGCGGTTTTTGCGGTCGTTGTACATCATCACCTTGCCATCGTCTTCGCCGGTGGCGGGGTGGCCGTAGGTTTGAATCACACGCTCGGCATCGTAGAGGGTGGGCACAATTTTGCCGTTGAAGTCGGTGAGCTGATTGCCGTCAGCATCGGTGATTCTACCCTTCACCACCACCTTGCTTCGGGCCGGAATCACCGGATAGTCGGCAGCGGAGGCGATCGATGATATGTCGTAGCCGGCCAGCGAGTCGATGGCAATCGAGAGCTCTGGGCTGGCAATCTTCATGGCAGGGTCGCCCATCAGCGCATAGCGATGGCGGTTGTCGTCCGAAGAGGGGTAATCGTTCAGGCCTTGGCGGAACACGTCGCCCAGGCGCTTAGCCTTGCCCTCGGCGGTGCGGGCATACATGTTTTTGCTTATCGCCTCATTGAGCACACCGTTGTTGCTGATGTACACCTTGCGGTTGGCTGCGATGAAGGCGATGGTGCCGCCGTTGGGGTTGAGCCACAGGAGCTCGGCTGCCGAGATGCTGTTGCTGTCGAAGCGCATAAATTCGCAAGTGGCAGCGAGCATGATGGGCAGGTATTTGTTGGTCATTGTGTTGACATCGGAGTAGGTGAGCAGGTTCTCGTGGGTGAGAGCGGTGGGATTGCCGTGGCCTATGAAGTCAATGTAGCCCACACCGTCGTTCCAGAGCTTGAGCATGCGCTCTCGTGCCTCGGGATACGACTTGGAGGTGGAGGCGGTGCCCAAGGGATAGGAGTCAAGATAGAGGCGCTCGTAGAGGAAGTTCTTGCCGTTGCCGCGGCTGCGCAGGGCGTTAATCACGGTCTGCGCCTGGGTGAGGTGCACACCGTAGTCGGCATCGTCGGCTATCACCATCACCTGGTTGCGCCAGGAGCCAAGGCTGGAGGCGGAGGTGTATTGTTCAAGCTTGTCTATGGCTATTGTGGCCTCGCTGGTGCTCTTCACCGG
>CAYVAK010000100.1:0-7030 GCA_964448425.1 uncultured Sangeribacter sp. | reverse complement strand
TTTTATACACTTCTTAACATTTTAACCAAAATCAAGCTCCTAATTTTAGTTAGGAAAAACGCCCCCTAATATGGGTAAATATTAAAGAGAGTTAAATATCGGGGTAATATTTTAGCCATCTTGCAAAAATATATAGATTTGCCGGTGTAAAAGAGTTAACAACAATTCACGCCGAATTAACAGGCCAATCACCTATTAACTCGACAATGACTTAAGCCGGAGCCAACGCCGCTCATCAAGATCTCTCAGAGCCACGTGCACTCCACATTTAATACCTACGACTATCTCTTGCGTCTCTGTGCGCTGCCCCAAGCGCCCTCGGTGACATCTTTAAGAGAACTCCTCCGGCAAGGACCAACTCACTTGTACGAGCCCCCTTACCGATCCTCTCGGTTAGAGAAATACCATGGAGCCTTCATCCGACTGCTCAATCTCTCACAGCCTGCCCCACGTGCATCCCCTGACCGCACTTGCCCCCGATAGCCAATAGTCCGGCGCACAGCCATTACTGTGCCCTGACCGACCCTTGTGGACAAAAATTTACGCGATGAAAAACGCGATGAAAAACCACACAATCCCTACCAAACTAACATCGGTGCAAGCTAATTGCTTTTCCATTAACATCTTATTTACTTACACCAAAATGAAAAAATCAATTTCGCTATTTATTCTTTTTCTACTCACACTACCTTTATCTCAACTAAAGGCCTGGACTGTAGACTACAGCCTTGAAGCCCCAACCGTCAATATCTCCTACGTCGACCGTAACGGCGACGTAGTAGAGATTGGCAACCCCCAACAAGATGTCTACTACATAGACTACGGCACCCAGCTCAAAATAAGCTGCTGCACCCTGGGCCCCAACGACACCTACTACGGTGCCGACAAACTCCTCGTCTACTACGACGGCAAAGTCAACAACTACGGCTGGCCCTCCTACAACAGCAACGACATGTATCTCACCATCACACCCTCCAAGGTCGGCACATACGAAGTCTATGGCGTCACCACAGCCTACGGCTCCGAAGGCGACACATACTACACCCCCGGCTTCGAAAGCGAACACATCACCTTCCAACTCGACTTCTTTGAAGACGTCGACACCAACTACCTGGAAGCCTACTACTACCACGACAAAATAGGCAAATCCGTCGACATCCTCAACGACGCCGACCCCTACGAAGTCCCCGTCAACAACGCCATCACCGTCTCCGCCTACAAACCCGGATTCACCAACAAAACCCTCTTCGTGCGCCACGGCGACGACACCACCGAATACTCCGCCGGATACACCACCGCCAGCTTCACTCCCCACGAAGACGGCAACTACGAAGTATGGATGCAAGCCTACAACTCCGACAAAGACCTCACCATCGAAACCAACCACATCAATTTCGACATCGTGCGCTACCTCTCCGTAGCCACCCCCTACGTCTGGGTCTACAACGACGACAACGGCAACAGCTCCAAATTCACCTACAACTACGGCAGCTGCTACTCTCGCCGCGACGTCCCCACCGTGATCAAACTCAAATCATCCAACACCGAGACCGGCTACGGCACCATCAACGCAAAATACTTCCACATCGAAGAGACCTCCTCTCTGCGCTACCCCTCTAAAAAGCAAGAAGAAACCATCGAAGCCTCCGAAACCGGCGAAGCCTACTTCTACCCCTCCATCTACGGCACATACGTCATCACCGCCATCGATGCCAACGGCTACACCGCCCAGCCATACTACATCTCCTGCTACATGAACGAAACCTTCTCATGGACAAAAGTCACCTCCTACCTCCCCCCATTCACCGCAGCCTACGGCCAAACCATATTTGAAGAGGCCGGAACCTACGAAGTGAAACTCGGCGACTACGTAGCCCTCAAAAGCAACCCCTGGAAAACCGAAGACTCCGACGACAAAGAAAAATACTTCTTCGACGACATTTACTACACCATCGACGGCAGCTCACCCATGAAAGTGAAATTCGCTCGCCCCGACTACGGCTCCGCACGCCTGCAAATTCTCGCACCCGGCACCTACGAAGTCTGGAGCGCTAACGCCGAAACCACCTCCGACCACCTCACCTTCACCATAACCCTGCCCAAACCCACCGGCGCTCCCCAAGCTCCATCCGTATATCCCGACAACGAATCATCATCCGTTGCTCTTTCCTCCGGCTCCACAGTGACATTGCGCGACACCTCAGGCACCATCACCCTGCGCAACCTCGACGATGCCACTCGCCTGCACGCCCTATATCTCCCCACCGGCGAATGCTTCGACGTGCTCCTCACCACACCCTCCGCCGACGCTCCCCAACGCCTCGGCAACCTCGGCACCATCCGCAAAGCCAACGACACCTCCGGCAGCAGCTGCATCTTCACCCCCGCCATCGCCGGCAAATACAGCTTCATCTCCGAAAACGAAAAAGGCCTCAGCGAAGCCACCACCATCAACGTAGCCATACTCACACCCCAACAGCCCACAATCACCTTTGGCGACACCGACAAAGAATTCGGCGACACCTACGTCTACGACAACAACACCACCGTCAAAAGCGGCGACTCCCTGGTGCTCCACCAAGGCCAAACCATCACAATCACCTCCAACAACGCCGTAGAAATAGCCATTAAACGCCCCGACGCCACCGGCTACCTCATCTCCTCCATGACCCTCGACGAGCAAGCAGCCCAAGACGCTACCGCCACCGAAGCATCCCTCCCCAACGCCTACTATCGCCTCACAGCCGACCAAGAAGGCCAATACTCCATCTACCTGCTCCAAGAAGATGAAGAGGGCACATCCTACTACACCACACCCGTAACATTCACCGTGACCTTCGACACCAAAACCTACCGCCGCCTCGACGAAAACTACGACTTCGCCTCCGCCTCCGAAGACACAATCTACGTCCTCGGCGCCGACTGGGGCCCCGACGGAATAGGCAAACTCCTCTCCACCTACACCAACGCCTCATTCAAAACCTACGACTCCCTGGAGCAAAACGGAATCCTGCCCAACGGCAAACAAGTGGCCGACTACACCATCACCTCAACCGACGACCAATACCTCAAATTCAACCTCATAAAAGCCAACACCTACAACTACACCGAACAAGGCTACGGCATCTTAACCACCTACTACATAAAAGTGGCCAACATGGTCAACGACAAAGGTGAAAACTACTACTTCTACTTCGGCCCCAAAGGCCACTTCTCCCTCTCCGACTACGACAAAACAGAATGCATCGTCACCTGGGACGACGGCAAAATCAATATCCAAAGCACCGTCGACGGCACATCCTTCTACTTCAACCCCGAAGAACGCAGATTCATGTTCCTCTACGGCCGCTACATCACCGACGACAGCACAAAGCCCAACATCTACATCGAAGAGCCCGAATACACCCAAATAGACAAAGCCACCGTCCTCTACTCCGGCATCAACAAATTCACCGGCGACGACGAAGTATGGCTCCGCGACTCCTCAACCGGCAAAATATTCTACCTGCGCGACAACGTCAACGGCGGCAAAACCTGCACCTACGGCTACAAAGACAGCACCAACACCCAGCTCGTGGAGCTCACACCCGGCATGAACATCTACAACGTCAAAGCACAACAGCTCTCCACCGACGACCAATACATCTACTCCGGCTACCTCTCCACCTACTCCACCTCCGACGGCACATCTACCGCCTCATCCGACGATATCCCCTACTACACCGATATCACCGACCCCTCACTGGCAGGCCAAATAATCAAAACCACTGCCATCCCCGTGGCCTACAACGATGACGACGACTCCGGTACAATAACCTCCTACACAAAGACCACCTACAACGTCATCAACCACTTCAGCTCCGTCACCGTGCCCTTCAGCAGCGACTCTGCCACCACCTGGTGGGTAGGCGACGACTGGACCTCCGACAACGACTCCGAGACAGCCCTGGCCATAGGCATCGTGATGCCCTACACCCCCAACGGCGACACCTACAACAACACCCCCTCGCTCTGGCTAATCGCTATCTCCAAAGAAGTCCCCACTCAAATCAACGACATCGACTCCGACATCACATCCCTGCTCGAGCAGCCCGGCACCACAGTCTACACCCTCTCCGGCCTGAGAGTCCCCACCAACAACCTCACCCCCGGAATCTACGTAGTGAAACCCGCCCAAGGCGCTCCCCGCAAAATTGTGATCTCCGCACGATAATCCCATGATCTCTCTCCCTGAGGGAAGGCATCCTGCCGCCTGCCCATTGTGCGGCAGGACGCCCCCTTAACACCCCATTTTGCAGACAATAGTTTTTTGTAAATCGAGCCTTCAGGGGGCAAAGGACTTGAAGACTCGGTAGAGGCACCACGCTACCAAGGGAAAAGCAAAGCCGACCCCAAACTTCTCCAAATACCACCTTAAAAATCAACCCCGCGGTCGGCTCAAAGCGGTCAGCAAGCCTCTACATTCCACTACTCCCGAGCGGGCATCGACGCGATGTCAATCTCCCCTCAGATCTCTCTAATTCCTACAGGAGAGTGAGGCTGTGCCAAATCCAAATGGCGCAGCCTCTATTTCCTTACCCACACAGCCCGTCACTCTCAGCCCTCCATAGCAGCCCTACACTGCGAGTGGGAGATTATAGGCGCGGCCACTACTTAAAATCCTTGAGAATCACCTGCAACCGCTGACGCGCAAAAAATATACGGCTCTTCACCGTGCCCAGCGGCAAATGCATCGCCTCAGCAATCTCCTGATACTTATACCCCGCCATATGCATAGTGAAAGGCACCTTATAATCGTCGGAAAACGACTCTATTACCTTCGATATCTCCTTAATAGAATAGCAACTGTCAGGCGTACTGATGCCCGAATCCTGCGAAATATTTAAGTGATAGAGGTCTTCCGTTTGGTCTATAATGGTGGCTTTTCTCACCGTCTGACGATAATTATTGATAAAAATATTGCGCATGATAGTAAATATCCAACCCTTAAAGTTGACATTCTCTACATACTTCTCTTCATTGTCCAGAGCTTTGAGGGTTGTGTCCTGAAGTAAATCATGGGCCTCCTCCCGGTTGGTGGTGAGCTGAAAAGCAAAGCTCAAAAGATTATTCTGCAATCCCAACAACCGCTTCTTGAAAGATTCACTTGCACTCATGTTATGCATTTCATTTTACGATTATAAATGAACAACGGAGGCCGCAAGCGAAAGTTCACCTCCCACTATCACATTTAACACCAAAACAGCCGTTAAGGTAAATAAAGTTAAGAAAATAGCCCAAAATCATCCCCAATCGGCACCCCGAAGCGCCTCAGAGCAGTCACACCCTTCCCTCCAAGGCAGGCGCCCCTCCCCCCCAAGGCAGGCGCCCCTTCCCCCCGGGCACCTTAAAGCGCACTGTAAGAAGGCGAAAAAGTGTCGCCCCTACTCACATCGCCCGTCGAGGCTCCAAGCTTGAGCCACTTCACACGCTGGTCGCTACGCCCATGATTAAACGTCTCCGGCTGAGAGTAGCCATAAGCCTGCTTCTGCAAATAATCATCACCGATTTTCGAAGCAGCATTCAAGCCCTCCTCAATATCGCCCGGCTCCAACGACCCAAACATCTCATTATCATGATAAGCCCAAACACCCGCATAAAAATCAGCCTGAAGCTCCAAACGCACACTAATCTTATTAGCCTCACTCTCACTCAAACGGCTCATCTGAGCGTGCGCACGCTGCAAATCGCCAAGCAAATACTGCACATGATGGCCCACCTCATGAGCCACCACATACGCATACGCAAAATCACCGCCGGCACCCATCTCCTTCTCCATCTGCTCAAAAAACGACAAATCAATATACACCGTCTGATCGCCCGAACAATAAAACGGACCCGTCGACGCCGTAGCACCGCCACACGCCGAATTCACACTCCCCGTAAACAGCACCAACCGTGGCGGCTCATAAGTCTTACCCATCTTCTTAAACTCCTGAGCCCACACATCCTCAGTGCCCGCCAAAACCTGCTTCGTAAACTCAGCAAGCTCCTCCTCATGAGCCGTAGCAGTATAGCCCTGCTGCTCCGCCGAAGAAGTAAGCGCCGACTGGCTATCCGAAATCACCGACAGCGGGTCGCCACCCGAAATCCAAGCTATCAGCACCGCTATAATCACGCCGCCTATGCCACCTATGCCGGCTATCCCGGCCACCGAACTCGAAGATTTACCCCGCCTATCGTCTACATTCTGACTCTGACGGCGTCCACTCATTTTCATATCAATTGCAAAATTTAGTTACCCCACAAAATTAACTAAAAAATATCCAACCGCCAAACTTCCAAAAATATAGCCCCCACATGCAATAAACCCGCCACACCCTCCGTTATCTAAATGTAACAACAAAAACAAACACTCCACGGCATCAACCACCGCTCTCTCCAAAAGAACCATGAGCTCATTGACACCCCTGGAGCATATACCACAATAATAATCAAACCATGCGTGCCTATGCAAGAAAATTTTACTCCACAACTTCTACACACCACAGATGAAAGCACAAAACTATCCCCACGCAAAGTAACCTTGAGCATCATTCGAGGCTTTGCAAGAGCCTACAACTTCTATCCCGGAATAGGTGCTGCAATCTTAAACTAACAATTCACCCTGTCGGCTATTGCACCCCCACCCGCAATAGCCGACACCGTTTTCCCCTCCCCTCTTACCTCTTACCCCTCCCCTCTTCACTCTTCACTCTTCACTCACACCCCCATGAACCGACTCACCTCACACATCCTCATCCTCGCCCTCACAATCCTGGGCACCCTGACAGCAAAAGCCGACAGCTACCAATGTCGCTACTGCGGCACCCGCTACAGCTCAATCGCATCCATGACCTCCGCAAGCTGCCCACGCCACCCCAACGGCGCCTACAAAGGACGCCACCAACCCTTCACCGGCTCCACCGGCACCTCAAACTCCGGCAGCAACACCGGCACCGCCACCTACTATTGCAGCTACTGCGGCACCCGCTACAACTCAATCGCATCC
>CAYVAK010000099.1:0-7081 GCA_964448425.1 uncultured Sangeribacter sp. | reverse complement strand
TCTTCAGAGCGAGCAAGTACCAAGTGAATATCGCTGTCGCCGTTGGTGATGAAGCGTTTCACACCATTGAGCACCCATGAGCCATCCTCCTTCTGTGTGGCCTTGAGCATTACGCTCTGAAGGTCGGAGCCGGCATCCGGCTCTGTGAGGTCCATACTCATAGTCTCGCCGGCGCATACACGCGGTATGAAGCGCTGCTTCTGGTCTTCGTCGGCAAATTCGTAGATTGTCTCTGCGCAGTCCTGGAGGCCCCAGAGGTTCTCAAAACCGGTGTCGGCACGGCTCACTATGTCGGCTGCCATGATGTAGGGGGTCACCGGGAAGTTAAGACCGCCCAAGCGACGAGGCATCGACATGCCCATAAGGCCTGCCTTGCGGCATGCGTCAAGATTCTTGGCTGAGCCCGCTGCATATTGCACACGGCCGCCTGAGCAGTGTGCACCTTCGTGGTCCACATCTTCTGCATTAGGCGCTATTACATTGGCGCACACATCGCCTACTATTTCGAGCACCTTGTCGTAATTGTCCAGTGCATCGGCAAAGTCTACGGGTGCATAGTCAAATTTTTCAGCGTCGGTATAGTTGCGCTCTTTGAGCTCCACGATTCTCTGCATTAAGGGGTGAGAAAGATGGTGCTTCAGATCGGGGTTGTCTGTATAGAAATTTGCCATTATTTCGAATTCTTTTTGTAGTATTTGATGAGTTTGGGCACTATCTCTGCGAAGTCGCCGGTGATCACGTAGTCGGCTATCTTGTTGATAGGTGCTTCCGGATCCGAGTTGATTGATATGATGATGGAGCTATCCTGCATACCGGCTATGTGCTGTATCTGTCCGGAGATACCGCATGCTATGTAAAGCTTCGGACGCACTGTCACACCGGTCTGGCCGATTTGGCGGGCATGCTCTGTCCATCCGGCATCTACTGCCGCACGGCTCGCACCTACCTCTGCTCCCAGTGTGTCGGCAAGTTCCTGAAGTAGAGCAAAGTTCTCTTTGCTTCCCACTCCGTAGCCACCGGCTACGATGATGGGCGATCCCTTCAGATTGATTTTCGACTTCTCTACGTGGCGGTCGATTATCTCTACCACATAGTCCTCGGGATTTGTGTATTTGTTTGCATCGAGATTTATCACCTCTCCTTTGTGGTTGGCATCATAAATCTCTTTCTTCATCACACCCTCGCGCACTGTTGCCATCTGCGGGCGGCACTCAGGGTTGACAATTGTTGCCACAATGTTGCCACCAAATGCCGGACGTATCTGAAGAAGCAGATTCTCATAGTCCTTCTTTGTCTTTACGTCGGTGTGGTTGCCAATCTCAAGTGCGGTGCAGTCTGCTGTCAGACCGCTGTGCAGGCATGAGCTCACACGCGGACCAAGGTCGCGACCTATTGAGGTGGCGCCCATAAACGCTATCTGCGGTTTTACCTCCTTAAAGAGATTGATCAATATTGAAGAGTGGGGGAGTGAAGTGTAAGGATACAGACGTGCGTCTTCTACTTTAAACAGGGTGTCGACACCATAAGGCATCACCTGATTCTCTATTCCCTCAAGCTTGTCGCCGGCCACTACGGCCTGCAATTTCACCCCAAGCTTGTCGGCAAGGGTGCGTCCTTTTGTCAGAAGCTCAAGGCTCACATCTGCAACTTTGCCGTCTTCAAATTCGCAATATACAATAATGTTGTTTTGTTCTGCCATAATTTGATATGCTTTAGAGTGATTATCCTATTGTGTGGTTTGCTATTAACTCCTTGATTAGGCCTTCAAGCTCGCCATCGTTGTTCTCTATCTTGCGGGCATCCTTAGCTGTGAACACCACATTCTCAATAGATTTCACCTTTGTGGGCGATCCGGCCAAGCCGCACTGCTCAAGGTCGGCTTCTACATATGCTGCATTCCATTCCTTTATCAGAAGCTCGGGACGCTCTGCCAACAGCTTTTCGGCCTGCTCGTTGCCGGCTACCTCTGAAGCTGAAGCCGCACGCTTAAATTTCATCACTGCCTTTGCATTGCGCGGACGACACTCATCGGCTGTGCCATTCACTGTCACTACCAACGGAAGAGGCGCTGTCACTGTCTCCACACCACTCTCTATGCGGCGGGTGATGGTGGCCTTGCCGCCCTCTACACTTACTATCTCCTCTGCATAAGTCACCTGAGGCAAGCCCAGTTTCTCTGCTATCTGAGGTCCTACCTGTGCGGTATCGCCGTCGATTGCCTGGCGACCGCCTATGATAAGGTCGAAATTACCAATCTTGCGTGCAGCTGTTGCCAATGCATACGATGTGGCAAGTGTGTCGGCACCTGCAAATGCACGGTCTGACAATACGATGCCGCCGTCTGCTCCACGATACATGCCTTCGCGTACTATCTCTGCGGCACGCGGAGGTCCCATGGTCAGAAGTGTCACTGTGCTGCCGGGATGTGTCTCCTTAAGCTTCAAAGCTTGTTCGAGTGCGTTGAGGTCTTCCGGATTAAATATTGCCGGAAGTGCCGAACGGTTGATAGTGCCGTCCTCTTTCATCGCGTCCTTGCCCACATTGCGAGTGTCCGGCACTTGCTTAGCGAGCACGATAATGTTTAAGCTCATAATGAATATTATATATTTTTTAATTAATAATCTCTATCTAAGTACTTACCAAAGCCTTAGTGCACAATACGTCGCAAAGTTACAAAAATTTTTCCATAACCCGGCCCTTTTCCCCAATTTTCCCCATCTATCGGCTCCCTTTAGGCGGTTAGGCTCGGAAGATGAGCAGCAGGTAGCCTACTATGCCGCCGAGGATGCCGACCAGCAGGCCCGCTCGCGCCATTTGCGATTGCTTCACTATGCCGGTGGAGTGGGCTAACGCATTGGAGGGCGTGGATATCGGCAAGGTCATGGCCATTGAGGCCGACAGCGCTATGCCCACCAGCAGTGTCTTGATGCCACCTATCTCTATCAGCGCGTCGCCCATGCCTATGCCTACCGCACAGATGATGGGCACCAGCAGGGCCGACGAAGCGGTGTTGCTGATGAAGTTGGAGAGGAACCAGCAGAGAAGGCCCGAACCGATGAGCACTGCCAGCGGCGACCAGGTGTCAAACGGGATGCTTTGCACAAGGTCTTTGGCCAGTCCGGAGTCTTTGAAACCCAAGCCGAGCGCAAAGCCGCCGGCCACCATCCAGAGCACACTCCAGTTGATGAGCTCCAAGTCTTTTTTGGTGAAGATGCCGGTGATGCTGAGCAGTGTGATTGGTATCATGGCTGCCGCGTAGGAGTTTATTCCGTTGAAACGTCCTGTGAACCACACCACTACGGTGATCAGGAAGGTGATGCCCACCATCCAGGTCTTAAATCCTTTGTCTATCTTGTTGTGGATGGAGATGTGTAGGTGCCTCTCTTTGAAGGGGAAGAGCAAGCTGAGCACGGCCCAAGCTATCACCAACGCGCATAGAGTGATGGGAATCATCATGCTCACCCATTCGCCGAAGCCGATGTTCATGTTCAGGCCGGTGGGGTCGTTGAGATATTTTAGCGCTATGCCGTTGGGCGGGGTGCCGATAGGGGTGGAGATGCCGCCTATGATGGCGCCAAACGGTATGGCCATGGTCAGAGCCACACGCCCTTTGCCGTCGGCAGGGAGCGACTTAATCACCGGGGCCAGGAAGGTGAGCATCATGGCAGTGGTGGCGGTGTCGGATATGAATGCCGAAAACAGTGCGGTGACCAGCATGAAGCCCAGCATCACCATCTGAGGCCTTGACCCGAAGGGGTAGAGGAGCACCCGGGCCAGGAAGGCGTCGATACCGGTTTTGCTCACACATATGGCCAGCACAAAGCCGCCCAGGAAGAGTATGATTACGGGGTCGGCGAAGCAAGCCAATATCTCTTTGTAGGCTATGGTGGAGCCGAGCGATTGTGAGCCTGAGGCATCGCTGAACAGCCATAGGCTGCTGTCGGAGACGGTGAGAAGCATCACAGCTATGATTAGTATTGAAGTGCACCAGGCCGGTATCGCCTCTGAAATCCATAGGATGGCAGCGCTCGCAAAGATGCCCACCATGCGCTGCTCTATCACACTGAGGCCGGGCAGCCCGTAGAGCTCCGAGGGTATAAGGGTGGCCGCACTGTAAGCAACGATGGCCAGCAAAATGCCGATCACGTTTTTGAAATTGATACGCTCGCGCATGCTCTTGGTGGCAGGCTCCGAGAGTTGGTTTAGATTCTCCATAATGGTGTTAATAGGTTGAGATGTTGTGAGTATTAGGTTGTTAGTTAATCACGCAGTCGGGATGGTGATTCTATGAGGCGTTTGTCTCAAACGTCGTTGTCAGGGTCGGAGAGGGAAGAGGTGAGAGAGGAAGGTTGAGAGGTGAGAGTTGAGAGGCGCGAATCAAGAGGCGGGAGGTGAGAGGCGGGAGGGAAAGTTTCGCAGACGGCAGGCGTTCTGCGAAACTTTATTCGGTCGGTTCTTCGGCAGTGGTTGTTGCTGCCTATCTCGTTGTTGCTATTGCTGTTGCTGTTGAGCTTGGGCGTTCTGATAGCGAGTCAGAGCGCTGCGCAGCTTGGCAAGGTAGGCTTGAGGGTCTTCGGTAAACTCTTGCGGCACCTCCAACAGATTGCCCTGCGGGTCGAGTATCACGTGGTAGGGCTGAGCGGTCATGCCAAATTTGTTGAGCTGCAAGAAGCTCCACAGGTCGCCGTAAGTCTCCAGTTCCTCATCTTCGCCCTTACGGTTTTTCTTCGTGATGGGCGAGGGGAGTGCGGTCTTGTCGTCTACATAGAGCGATACCACCACAAATTGATTGTCGAGCATATCCTTCACCTCAGTGTCGGTCCATACTGCGCCCTCCATCTTGCGGCAGTTCACGCAACCGTAGCCGGAAAAGTCTACAAGCACCGGTTTCTGTTCGCGTGCAGCCATCTGCATGGCCACATCGTAGTCGTTGGTGGCCGGCTTCACCTCTCCTTCATAGAGGGAGAAGTCTTGGGTGTACATTGGCGGTGCAAATGCGCTGATAGCTTTAAGCGGTGCGCCCCACAGGCCGGGCACCATATAGATGGCAAAGGCGAAGCTCACTACTGCGAGCATGAAGCGGGTCACGGAGGTTTTCTCCACTTTCGAGTCGTGGGGGAAGCGCAGCTTGCCCAGCAGGTAGACACCCAGCAGAGCAAATATCACTATCCACAGGGCCACAAACACTTCGCGGTCGAGTATTCCCCAGTGGTAGGCCAGGTCGGCCACCGAGAGAAATTTGAGCGCTAAAGCGAGCTCCAGGAAGCCCAACACCACTTTCACCGAGTTGAGCCAGCCACCACTCTTGGGCATTGATTTGAGCATGGTGGGGAACATGGCGAAGATGGTGAACGGCAGTGCCAATGCCAAGGCGAATCCAAGCATACCTATGGCTGGCGACAGCAGGCTGCCGCTCGAGGCCGCTTCTACAAGCAGTGTGCCCACTATCGGGCCGGTGCATGAAAACGACACCAGTGCCAGAGTGAACGCCATGAAGAAGATGCTAAGCAGGCCGGTGGTGCTGTCCACTTTCGAGTCCATCTTGTTGGTCCACGAAGCGGGAAGGGTGATTTCAAATCCGCCCAGGAAGGAGATGGCAAACACTACCAACAGCAGGAAGAAGATTATGTTGAACACTGCACTGGTGGCCAGGTTGTTGAGCGCCGTGGCACCAAACATCACTGTCACTGCTATGCCTATTATCATGTAGATTAGCACTATTGAGAGGCCGTAGAGCGATGCCATGCGTATCGACTTTGCGCGAGTCTTGTTTTGCTTAAGGAAGAAGCTCACGGTCATAGGAATCATGGGCCATACGCAGGGGGTCACCAGGGCTATAAATCCGGCCAAAAATCCGGCTATGAATATTGCCCAGAGGCTGCTGTCGGTTGTGCTTGCGGCATCTGTGTTGCCTCCGGCTCGTAGTTGTGCTATTTGCTGCTCTACATTTGTCCATAGGTCGCTGTCAGCGCCCTCTCTCAACACTCCTTCGGCGGCTGCTATGCTGTCGGTAGCGGCGTCGAGGTCGGTAGCCTCAAGGCTCTCGTCGGCTGCTTCGCCGTCGGGCGAGGATGTGGTCTCGGGAGTGGCTGTGGTCGCGAGCTTATCAGCCTCTTTGCCATCTTTGGCTTCCGGCTGTGCGGCTGCCGCTTTTGCAAGTACGGCGGTGCCGGAAATCTCTTTGGAGTATCTGGCCGGAAAACAGGAGGTGTCGGTGCAATATTGGCCGCGTACCTTCAGCTTTGCCTTAAATTCGGGGGCGGTGGCTTTCAGCCGCTGGGTAAACACTACGGTGCCCGATGTGTAAAACCGCTGATTCATGCCAAAGGTAGCATCGTATTCAGTGACAGGCGTTTTGCTCGCTGTGGGCGCTCCCACCACTTCGCAACCCTCTATCGGGGTCACAACTATGCTCAATGGATTGGCACCCGAGCCATCGGCCTGCGGATTGTCGAGCGCATAGAAGTGGGCGCCGGAGGGCACCTTCGCACTGATCTGTAGTGCCGGTGTGGCTGTCGACTCGTCGATTACTTTCACACTCCACTCTATCTCTTTCTGACCCCAACTTGTGAGCGCTGTCAGAAGTGTCAAGAGTATTACGGACAGGAGGTTTCTTAAACTCGTATGTAGATTCAAATGCATATTGAAATTTTTTTAACAGTCTTGTCTACAGCCTACTTTCGCTGTAAAGTCGCTACGGCCTTTGACAGCTCGCTGCGACCATGTAAACTCCGCTAAGTTACAAAAAAATCCTATCCCCTGCAAATCTGCTGATTATCAAGCTTCAATGAAATATTTAAGGGTGATTACGCGCTAATTTAACGTCCCTTGACAGCGAACTTGCCGATTGCCCTTCTTTAGCAGTTCTGCACTATCCAGCGCTCGATGTTGCGGGTCTGGGAGGAGAAGTTCACACCCACTTTGATGAGTTTTCTGTCGCCGTTCTCAAAGGGGAGGGTGTAGTCCTTGTCGTTGATTTGCTGCAAGGCTTCCTCTGCGGTGCCGTTGAGCTTAAATTCCATCACATAGGTGGTGTCTTTGGTTTGCAGCACCAAGTCGATGCGACCCCGCGAGGTGTGAT
>CAYVAK010000098.1:0-7191 GCA_964448425.1 uncultured Sangeribacter sp. | reverse complement strand
AAAGGTGTGAACGGCGACCGCGAAATGGCCTACTCACTCTATCTGGCCGGCTTCGATGTCAAAGATGTGCATATGACCGACCTCACCTCCGGCCGCGAGACACTCCAAGACGTCAACATGATAGTGTTCTGCGGCGGCTTCTCCAACTCCGATGTGCTCGGCTCGGCCAAAGGATGGGCCGGCGGATTCCTCTACAATGAGAAAGCCCGCAAAGCCCTCAGCGACTTCTACGCCCGCAAAGACACCCTCTCACTGGGCATCTGCAACGGCTGCCAGCTCATGGCTCAGCTCAACCTCCTCTATCCGGAGCACAAAGCGCCCCACAAGCTGCTCCACAACAATTCGCACAAATTTGAGAGCAACTTCCTCTCAATCGAAATACCCGAAAACGACAGCGTAATGTTCGGCTCCCTCTCCGGCAGCAAGCTCGGCATCTGGGTGGCCCACGGCGAAGGCAAATTCGCATTCCCCGAAAAGCTCTCAGCCTATAAGGTGATAGCCAAATACGCCTACAGCCAATACCCCGGCAACCCCAACGGCTCCTACGCCTCAGTGGCCGGCATAGCCAGCGCCGACGGTCGCCACCTGGCCATGATGCCCCACCTTGAGAGAGCCATCTTCCCCTGGCAATGCGCCTACTATCCCGCCTCACGCAAAAACGACGAGGTGACCCCCTGGATCGAAGCATTCGTCAACGCTCGCAAATGGATTGAAACCCACAAAAAATAAACCTTAGCCCCTCTCTCCCCGCCCCCGGGCAATGTCGGTACGCCACTACACACTAATATTACTCACAGCCCTGATGCTTGGAGCCTGCGCTTCAGGTGTAGACCGCACCGACCCTATCCGCCTCACCAAAGACGACATCAAAGCAGAAGAGGTGAGCACCCCCGAGAGCCAACTCCTGGTCCACATCACCGGCACCGAGGCCGCCCACTGGCAGCGAGGCAAACGCTTCTACGCCGCCGACGAGCGCGCCTCCCTGCTCTTTCGCAACTGCCCCGTGAGCCCCGCCGGCCTCACCCTTAGCTTCATGCAGGCACAAAGCTACACAAGCCCCGGAGGCGAGCCCTCCACCATTGTGACCTTTGCCGACAGCCTGGGCCACACCTTCACCTACTACGCCGACAAATCATCGCCCCAAACCCTCATATCCACATCCATACCGATGCTCATCGATATGGATGTGATTGAGCAAATAGAGGCCACCCTGAAAGGCCGCTCCCTGTGGACCAAAAGCCTCAAATGGCTCGACCCCGCCACCCTGGAGCCCTGCAACGGCCGCCGATTTGAAGAAGTGAAAGTAGACCGTGTGGAAGCCGGCACCACCGAATTCCCCTGCAAAGTCATATTCCACGACGTAGCCTCCGGCCGCACCGGAGCCCTGCTCTTCAACCCCTTCTCGACCACCTCTCGCCCCTTCGCCTCCCAATTCTACCTTGACAACCCCCGCAACAACTACAAAAACATAGCGCAAGAAAAATGGGACGAAATATGCGCCGGCCACATATCGCCGGGCATGACCAAAGAAGAAGCACGACTCTCACTGGGCTCTCCCAAAGAGACCCACTCCGGCCACGACTACTCTAAAACTATCGACAACTGGTATTACCCCGACGGAGTGTATCTGCACTTTGAAGATGGTATCCTGGTTAATTTTCGGAAATAATAATGTTAATACAAGAAAATTTCAACCTCACCCCTCTCACCACATTCTCACTGCCCGCCCAAGCTCGCTACTTTGCCGAATACGACAGTGTGGACACCCTCAAAAAAATACTCAAAACCCCGGAATATCAGAGCTCCGAAGTGCTCCACATAGGTGGCGGCTCCAACCTGCTCTTCACCGGCAACTTTGAGGGCATAGTGCTCCACTCAGCCATAAAAGGCATCAAAGAATACAAAAAAGACAGCGACCACGTCTACCTGATAGCAGGCGCCGGCGAGAAATGGGAAGACCTGGTGAGCTACGCCGTAGGCCACGGCCTCGCAGGCCTCGAAAATCTCGCAGCCATACCCGGCGAAGTGGGCGCCTCAGCAGTGCAAAATGTGGGCGCCTACGGAGTGGAAGCCAAGGATGTAATCTTCAAAGTGGAATGCTACGACCGCCTAAGCCACACCATAGTGACCTTCAGAAACGAAGAGTGCCGATTCGGCTACCGCGACAGCATATTCAAAAACGAAGCCAAAGGACGCTACTTTGTGCTCCGCGTATGCTTCCGCCTCAAAGAAACCGCCCAAGCCGCCCACCTGGACTACGGCCCCCTCAAAGACCTCACCACCCGCCTGGGCCACACCCCCACCATAGCCGAAGTGCACCACGAAGTGACCCTGATACGCAACAACAAACTCCCCGACCCCGCCCAAATAGGCAGCGCCGGCAGCTTCTTCAAAAACCCCATAGTGCACCGACTCCAATACACCGAAGAAATCCTGCCCGCCCACCCCGACATGCCCCACTACGATGTAGACGCCGACCACGTGAAAATCCCGGCCGGATGGCTCATTGAACACGCCGGCCTCAAAGGCCTCAAAATAGGCGCCGCACAAGTCTACCCCAAACAGTGCCTGGTGCTCACCAACACCGGTGGCGCCACCGCCTCGCAAGTGGTGGAGCTCTGCCACAGGGTGCAAGAAGAAGTGTTCCGCAAATTCGCCATACGCCTGCGCCCCGAAGTCAACATCATCACCTCCACCACCAAAGTCACAGTGCTGGGCAGCGGCACCTCACAAGGAGTGCCCCGAATAGGCTGCGGCTGCAAAGTGTGCACATCCACCGACCCCCGCGACAAACGCCTGCGCGCATCCATCTACATAGAAACCCAAGGCCAACACCTGCTCATCGACGCCTCGCCCGACTTCCGCCAGCAGATGCTCCGCGAAAACATCAACCAAATCGACGCCCTGCTGCTCACCCACTCCCACTACGACCATGTGGGCGGCATCGACGACCTGCGCCCCTTCTGCGCCCAAGGCGACATACCCATCTACCTGCGCAAAGATGTGGCCGACGACCTCAAGAAACGCATAGACTACTGCTTCAGAGAGCCCCCCTACCCCGGAGTGCCCACATTCCGCCTCCACCCCATAGGCACCGACCCCTTCTACATCAACGGAGTGAAAATAGTGCCCATCAGTGTGATGCACGCCGGCCTCCCCATAGTGGGCTACCGCATAGGCCGCTTCGCCTACATCACCGACGCCAAAACCATAGCCGCAGCCGAGCTCGCCAAGCTCGAAGGAGTGGAAGTGCTCATAATCAACGCCTTACGCTTCAAGCCCCACTTCTCTCACTTCAGCGTGGAAGAAGCCCTGCAAGTGATAGAGCAAGTGAAGCCCAAAGAGGCCTACCTCACCCACATGTGCCACGAATTCGGCCTGCACGCCGACACCGCCGCCCTGCTCCCCCCCGGCGTAAGCCCCGCCTACGACGGCCTCCACCTCACCATCTAAAAGCCCCCGCCCTCACCCCCGGCGACACCGGTGTAAACAAGCATTTTGAGGTAATTTCCCCGGCAATTCACCCGGCGCAAACCACCCAAATTTACAAAGCCTGGAATTTTGCCGAAAAATAGCTAAAAAACAGCAAATTTTATTTTGCCGAATCAGAAAAAAATAGCTACCTTTACCGCCGCAAACAAAGACTAATGAACTTCCGAATAAACACAGGAAAACATGAGGATTTTGCGCAATAAATAATGAGCAGAAAAACAATATTAATCTTTAATCATACCATATGGAAGAAAATCTTTTGATTACTTGCCTACATGACCGCCATGTAGCACTTGGCGCACAAATGAGCCCCTTTGCAGGCTACGACATGCCAATCCAATACACAAATATTACTGATGAACACAACGCCGTGCGCCACAACGTAGGCGTATTCGACGTAAGCCACATGGGCGAAGTAAGAATCAGCGGTCCCGAAGCAGAAAAATACGTGAACCACATATTCGTCAACGACGTAGCCGGCGCACCCGACGGCCAGATATTCTACGGCATGATGTGCTACGAAAACGGCGGCGTAGTAGACGACCTCCTTGTATATAAAGTAAACGACAACGAATTCTTCCTCGTAATCAACGCCTCCAACATCGACAAAGATGTGGCCTGGATAGAGAAAAACGCCGAAGGCTTCAACGTAACAGTAGCCAACCAAAGCGCCTACTACGGCGAAGTGGCAGTGCAAGGCCCCAAAGCCGAAGAAGTGCTCATGCGCATCCTCGACCTTCCCCTCGACCAAATAGCCTTCTACAACTTCAAAGAATTCACCCTCGAAGGCGAGCAAGTGATAATAAGCCGCACCGGCTACACCGGCGAAGACGGCTTTGAAGTCTACGGCTCACACCAATTCACACAGCGCCTGTGGGACAAACTAATGCAAGCCGGTGTAGTGCCCTGTGGCCTCGGCTGCCGCGACACTCTCCGCTTCGAGGTAGGCCTGCCCCTCTACGGCGACGAGCTCACAGCCGAAATCACCCCGCTGGAAGCCAGCCTGAGCATGTTTGTGAAATTCGACAAAGAAGAATTCATAGGCCGTGAAGCCCTGCTCAAACAAAAAGAAGAGGGCCTGAAACGCAGAATCATAGGCATAGAGCTCGAAGGCAAACAAATACCCCGCCACGGCTACCCCGTAGAGAGTGAAGGCAAAGTGATAGGCGAAGTCACCACAGGCTATCGCTCCATCTCCACCGGCAAAAGCGTGGCCATGGCCATGGTAGAAAAGCCCTTCACAAAGCTCGGCACACCCGTGGAAATCCGCATCCACAAAAAAGCAGTGCCCGGCACAGTAGTGAAAAAACGCTTCTACGAGAAAAATTACAAAAAATAAATAAACCCAAACCCCTTAAATCAACACAACAATGAGCAAAATTTTGTCTGACCTCCGTTACTGCGACTCACACGAGTGGGTAAAACTTGAAGGCGATATCGCCCTTGTAGGCATCAGCGACTACGCACAACACTCACTCGGCAACATAGTATATGTCGACGTGCCCGAAGTAGGCGACGAAGTAACAGCCGGCGAAGAATTTGGCGCCGTAGAATCGGTTAAAGCAGCCAGCGACCTCTACTCACCCGTAAGCGGCGAAGTAGTAGAAGTAAACGAAGCCCTCGAAGATGCTCCCGAGCTCATCAACGAAGACTGCTACGCCAACTGGATCATGAAAGTAAAAATCAGCGATCCCTCCGAACTCGACAACCTGCTCGATAGCGAAGCATATGCCAAAGTTTGCGCCGAATAATCAAGCCGCAACCAACGCCCGCACAATCGCTATTAGCTAAACATTATATTGAAAGGGGAAGTCCGACATCATTTCCACATGTGCCGGTGCTTCCCTTTCAGTGTTAACAGAAACCATAGACACACAAGTGACCCCACAGGCGTCACACATAATCACATCATATAGACACACACCCAGTTAGACATATGAGCAACAAATTCATACCTCACACCTCCGACGACATCCGGAAAATGCTCGACAAAGTCGGCGTCAACTCCATCGACGACCTATATGCAGAGATACCTTCCGAAGTAATATTCAAAGAGGAATACGACATACCCTCAGCCATGTCGGAAATAGAGCTGCGCAAATTCTTCAAACAACTTGCCCTCAAAAACCAACAACAGACAATATTTGCCGGAGCCGGCGTCTACGACCACTACTCACCATCAGTGATAGCCCACCTGCTGCAAAGAAGCGAATTCTACACAGCCTACACCCCCTATCAGCCCGAAATCTCGCAAGGCACCCTCCAATACATATTTGAATATCAAAGCATGATATCAGAGCTCACCGGCATGGAATGCTCCAACGCATCCATGTACGACGGCGCCACCGCCGCAGCCGAAGTCATGTTTATGATGGTCAACTCAGCCCGCAAGAAACCCAGAGTGCTCATATCAGCCACCCTGCAGCCCCGTGTAATCGAAGTAGTGAACACCTACGCCAAATTCCACGGCGTGGCAGTAACCATCCTGCCCGAAGCCGACGGCGTGACCGACCTGGCAGCCCTGGGCCGCGAGCTCGAAAACGGCGACGTGGCCGGTGTGATACTCCCCCAGCCCAACAAATACGGCATCGTGGAAGACTACACCACAGTGGCCCAGGCCATCCACGCCACCAAAGGCCTGCTGGCCATCTACGCCGACCCCTCCACCCTGGCAGTGCTCCGCACACCCGCCGAATGGGGCGCCGACATAGCCCTTGGCGACGGCCAAACACTGGGCATGCCCATGGAATTCGGCGGCCCATACCTGGGATTCATAGCCTGCTCACAAGCCCTACTGCGCAAAATGCCCGGTAGAGTGGTTGGCGCCACCACCGACGCCGACGGCAAACGCGCCTACGTGCTCACCCTCCAAGCCAGAGAGCAACACATACGCCGCGAAAAAGCCACCTCAAACATCTGCTCCAACCAGTCGCTCATGTGCCTCTACGCAGTGATCTACCTCGCCCTGATGGGCAAACAAGGCCTCATAGAAGTCAACGAGAAATCGGCCAACGGCGCTCACTACCTCTACAATCAGTTGATCAAATCAGGCAAATTTGAAGCCGCATTCCCCTCAAAGCCCTTCCTCAAAGAATTTGCCCTCAAACCCAAAACCGACCTTGCAGCCCTTCAGGCCAAACTCGCCGCTAAAGGCATCATGGGCGGTGTAGCCACCCCCGACGGCCTGCTCCTGCTCGCCGTCACCGAAAAACGCACCAAAGAGGAAATTGATGAATTGATAACTTTAATCACAGAAGAGTAAGAGAGATGAAACAATACGATAAACTTATATTTGAGATTTCACGCCCCGGCCGCAGAGGCTACTCTCTGCCCTGCACAGGCATCAACAACGAAGCCCTCAACGAGCTCCCCGCAGCTCTCCGCCGCCAAGCCTCACTCGACCTCCCCGAAGTGTCGGAACTCGATGTAGTGCGCCACTACACCAACCTCTCAACCAAAAACTTCGGCGTAGACACCGGATTCTATCCCCTGGGCTCCTGCACCATGAAATACAATCCCAAAATCAACGAAGAGATTGCCGCAAGCCCCGAATTTGCCGCACTCCACCCCCTTCAGAATGAGGAAAGTGTGCAAGGCGCCTTAGAGGTGTACTACAACCTCCAACACGCCCTGGCCAACATAGCCGGACTCTACGAATTCACCCTCAACCCCTACGCCGGCGCCCACGGCGAACTCACC
>CAYVAK010000097.1:0-7316 GCA_964448425.1 uncultured Sangeribacter sp. | reverse complement strand
TCTTAATTCCACTTTTTTGCGCACATTTTTTGTTTTTATTGGCTCAAAATTTCCAATAAGAAGCGCAACGAGATTCTTTTCAGACCTCGAAAGTAGTGCTGAGAGCATTGGGGCAGAGGCGGAAGAATGAAAGGGGCTGGGGCATTGACAAGGGCTATGGAAAGGGAGGGTGAGCGCAATGCAAAAGGGGAGTAGAGTGATGAATGGAAGAAAGCGGATCAAGTCTCGCTTAAAACGATTCTATCACCGCTTCCCGGATAATCAAAGTATCACCATTAAGATTAAGCATCGAACTCCTGACAGCTTGTGAAATGCATAGAGTAAGTAAGGTGCTGTCAGAGTTTGGGTTACCATTATACATCACGAGGCCAATTTAGCAGGTGCTAAATCGGCATAAGCCTCTTGACATATCGGTGGTGTAGCTATATAGAATTTCTCCATTGCCAAGTCCAAAGCTACACGACAATTTACAGCCAATCGGGTGCAAATAGCCATGCAGTTATTGACGCCATTCCCGGTGCGCCTAAGTAACACGCAATCAATCATAGACTTAAGTGCTGCTATAACTTTAATTACTCCGCAAGACATAAAAACACGACTCCCTTTGTCGACATTGTGAGTCGACATTTGGATACTGCGACTGTCAACGAAGTGTAACATTTAGGTTAAATTACGCTATTATTTAGATATCAACACTGGTTATATAGGCATCTGACGAGCTACAGGACTCTATACAGATTTCATCAAATAGTCAAATCGTGTTACTCAATAGGCGGATGAGTATAAATAATGTTGAGTTAAAGACTGTTGTGTATCAAGTTAATTTGTACATCACATTTCTTTAAAAGAAGCTACGACTAATATCTCATGTTATCATGCTCTATTTTCCATATATAAGTGGCTGTTTATGAGGCCATTTCTACAGGTTTATAGTTCCGCGATGTTTTTCATATGAGGTCTACTAGTTCTTCCGCTGCAAAGATACCAAATCTTTTTTGATTTTCTATATCTTTCATCAAAAAAATTTTTAGCCGAAAATTTTTTCACTGTTCCTCATCGCAATTAAAAACGGCCACTCTCATAAGAGCTTATATATGAGTGCCATAAATCGGTCAGCATAAGAGAAAGGCATAGGCCCACCATTGAAGTCGGCCTATGCCCAAGGTATATAATTCTATTTTGGGGAATCAGTATTATTAGTATTCAACTGTGCTAAGAGGCATGTTGAAAGCTTCAGCTACACCGGCGAATGTTACTTTGCCATCTACTACGTTGACACCTTGAGCCAAGCCCGGGTCAGCTTTGCAAGCAGCTTTCCAACCGTTGTCGGCTATGCGCAGAGCATAGGGAAGAGTGGCGTTGGTAAGAGCCAGAGTAGAAGTAAAGGGCACGGCACCGGGGATGTTGGCCACTGCATAGTGCACTATACCATCGACTACGAATACAGGGTCGGAGTGAGTTGTGGCGTGAGAAGTCTCAAAGCTACCGCCTTGGTCGATAGCAACGTCTACCATCACTGTGCCGGGGCGCATCAATTTGAGCATATCGCGAGTGATGAGGTGAGGAGTTTTGGCTCCGGGGATGAGGACGCTACCGATAACGAGGTCGGTGGTGGGAAGTTCGGATTCAATATTGTGAGTTGAAGAATAAAGAGTCTTTACATTTTTAGGCATTGTCTCAGCCACGTGGCGCAGGGTGTTGAGGTTGATATCGGTGATTGTGACATCAGCACCGAGACCGGCAGCCATCAAAGCGGCATTGCGACCAACAACACCGGCACCTAATACGAGCACTTTGGCAGGCTTAACTCCGGGGACGCCACCAAGCAGTATGCCTCTACCACCTTGAGGTTTCTCCAAGAATCTTGCGCCTTCTTGCACTGACATTCTGCCGGCAACTTCGCTCATGGGCACGAGAAGAGGAAGACGACCGTCTCTGTCGCGTACAGTCTCGTAGGCTATACAAGTTGCGCCTGATTTAAGCATTGCTTCGGTGAGGGGAAGATCGGAAGCAAAGTGGAAATAAGTGAAGAGCAGCTGTCCGGGTTTCACGAGTTTGTATTCCGGCTCAATAGGCTCTTTTACTTTGATAATCATCTCGGCTTTGGCATACACATCTTCGATAGTGGGCAGAATCTGCGCACCGGCTGCCAGATATTCAGCATCGGGGAAACCGGAGCCTTCACCGGCTGTGTGCTGCACATAGACTTCGTGGCCGTGTTTCACAAGTTCTTTCACACCGGCAGGTGTTGCGCCAACGCGATTTTCGTTGTTTTTAATCTCTTTGGGAATTCCAATAATCATGGTAGATAAGATTTGAGTTAAACGTTAATTGTAGAGTTTGCTACAGAAGCTATCGGGGTCAAAATAGAGAAGGAGAGCTTCTTGCGGCTATTATGTGATAGCCTCAAATTCTGCTCCAAAGTTATTAAAAAAATAAAAAGCAGCAAAATATTTTTGCTACTTTTTATCTGTATTTTTTTGTTCGTGCAGGCACGCAGCAAACAAATTGCTATTATTTCACGCTCTTACTTGAGGTCAGCAGGGGTAACGATGAACTCATATGTAGAGTCGCCGTCGGGCACAACTACTTTTAAGTTGACGTTGAAAGCCTCCATCACTTGAACGAATTCAGCGCCACCCTCATTTTTGAAATTCTCAATAAACACGCCTTTGAAAAGGTCTTGTGACAGGCCGTCGAGACCTGTTTTGAGAGTAAATACGAGGTTGTCGCCGTCGTAAGAAATAGCGGAAATGGTGTCATCGCCCTCTTTTTGAAGCTCAGTGTTGATCATTTGAGCTATTTGGGCCATTTGCTCTGAATAGGCAGAAGCTGTTTGCGGCATAGCGAAAGCTACAGCTGCAAGCATAGCAATTGATAAAAGAAACTTCTTCATAATATATTGGTAATTTGATGCCTTTATTTGTGCCTGGGAAAAAGAGCTTAGTCTTCGTAGTCTATGCGGTCTTTTTCTTTGGCCGGGTTGCTATAGTATAGCTTGTCTTCAAGATACTCTTGAGTAGCTATCAAGGTAGGTTTGGGGAGTTTCTCGTAGAAGCGAGATATTTCAATCTGCTCGCGGTTTTCTGATACCTCCTCAAGATTGTCGGTTGATGCAAATTCTTGAAGTTTCTTTTCCAAGTCTTTTTTCATCTCTACAGCAATCTGGTTAGCTCGCTTGCCGATAATGCACACTGTTTCGTAAACATTACCTGTAGGTTCTGCCAACGCCATCATGTCGCGTGTCACGGTGTTAACCGGAGCATTTGTCTTCTTGTAGTCCATATTGTAAATAGTATATATCGATATATGTCTTTGATTTCGGAATAGGGTGGTGAGGGGTATGGAGGATTACTCTTTCACGTAGCGCTTTGATATTTTCAGGATATTGTCGGCTTCGCTGCGGTTTTCGCCCTCGGGATAGCTATTTATAAAGGAGTAGTATTCGTCGATTACATCTCTGAAGCGCTCCTCTTTTTTCTCATCGACACTTTCGCGGGCCTCCTGGAAGAGTGATTTAAGTTTCAACATCTCCAGTTCCTCTCTGTATTTTGAGTAGGGGTAAGTCTTCACTGCATTTTCAGCCACGATGTAAGCGCTTCGATAGTTGTTGCCCATATAGGTGCCCAGGTTGTAGTAAAGCTGAGCGCTTTGCAGCTCTTTGAGGGTTAGTTTGTCTTGGAGTTCAAACATAGCTTCTTGAGCAGTGGCTGCTTTGTCGCTTTTAGGGAAGTAGTCAAGGAATCCTTGAAGTTCCTCAATACCCTTAAGGGTTTCCGACTGGTCGAGCTGTGGGTCGGGCGAATCGAGGTAATAACCGTAGCCTGAATAAAATCTGGCCAAATCGGTGTATTTACCCTTGGGGTAGCGTGAATAATATGTCTTGAAATACACTCCGGAGTTCATGTAGTCCTTGTTCTGATAGTAGCTCATGGCGAGAAGATATAGAGCTTCTTCGCCCTGAGGACGACCTTTAAGCGGAGTGATCAAATCGGTGAGGATAGTGGAAGCTTGCACATATTTTCCGATCTCGTAGGCTCTTTTAGCATAGTCGTAACGGTAGTCTATGTCTTTGCTTTTTAGCACTTTATTGTATTCTGTGCAACCGCCCAACAGTATTGCGGCGGCACAGATTATTATCGCTGGAATCTTTTTCATTTCTAATTTAATCGACTTATCTATTGGGGGTTGATGCCTAATAGTGTGCAAAGTTAACAAAATTACTTGATTAAATTGATAGAATTAACAAATATTTTGACTAACTTTACCGCGGATTTGCGAATCGCAATCCCACAATTTATTTAATACTTTTACTCACGTGAACTTTCTTTTTAATAATAAACGTAACAGCGATGCAAATAATTTTATGAAGCGTCATCCTATTTTATCTAACGCTATAATTATCGTTGCTGTTGCAATAATGGGGCTAATAATTGCGTATCTGAGCCTCTCAATATTCACAAAGCATGGAGAGCGCAGTCAGGTGCCAAATGTTGTGGGCATAAGCTACACCGAGGCTATTAATAAGTTGCATGATGCCGGTTTCAAAATTGAGATACGCGATAGCTTGTATTTGGATAATGTAAAGCCGGGCTATGTGGTAGAGCAATACCCCGGAGGCGATGCCGTAGTAAAGCCCGGACGAAAAGTGTTCCTATATATCAACGCTGTGTATCCTAAAGAGGTGGTTATTGACCCGTCGTCAAGTATTCCGGGCACTCTTGCCCTCAAAGGGTATTCACAACGCCAGGCATACGCTATAATAGAAGAACTGGGATTCAAAAACATAAGAGTGGTGTACGTGAGCGGCATCACTGACCGTGTGGTGAAAATAACCGCCAACGGCAAACCGGTTCACGTGGCTGAAAAGACACCTATCAATGCAGCTATAGTGATTGAAGTCTACGACAATAGCGGGCAAAGCACCATCGACTCCCTCAAGAACCAATTGTACTGGGAGGAGAAAGCTGCCGAGCGCGATTCCATAAGCAGAAACAACAACCAAGAGCCTGCCGGAAATGAGGCTGAGCCGGGAAACGGCGAAGGCGAGGAATATACTGTAGAATAATCTCACTAACCGTTTTCATTTGCAGTTTATGGAAGGAGACCAGCCAATTGTAAATCCCGACGACGAGCTTCTGAACGCTCCCGACGAGGAAACACCATCATATACCTCTGAAGATGGCCGCGAACTTTTTGAGCACTTCCGATTCGAGGTTGATAGAGGTCAGGCCTTAATCAGGATCGACAAATACCTCGTAGACCGCATGGAGCGCACTTCGCGCAACAGGATTCAGCAGGCTGCCGATGCCGGTTGCATCATAGTAAATAATAAGCCGGTGAAATCGAGCTATAAGGTGAAGCCGCTCGATGTAATCAGCATTGTGATGGACCGTCCACGCTATGAGTTTGAAATAGTAGCGCAAGAGATCCCCCTCAAAATTAATTACGAAGACGACTATGTATTAGTGGTGGATAAGCCGGCCGGACTGGTGGTACACCCCGGCCATGGCAACTACGACGGCACTCTGGTGAATGCCTTGGCTTGGCATTTCAGAAACAATCCCGACTACGATGTCTCCGACCCCCGCCTTGGATTGGTTCACAGAATAGACAAAGACACATCCGGACTGCTTGTAGTGGCAAAAACGCCGTACGCAAAGACTTTCCTTGGCCAACAATTCTTCAATAAGACCACACGACGCAAATATCTGGCTCTTGTGTGGGGCAACTTCGACAATGATGAGGGCACTATTGTGGGTAATATAGCCCGCAATCCCAAAGACAAACTACAGATGGCCGTATTCGACGATCCAAACATCGGCAAACACGCTGTGACCCACTATCGTGTGGTGGAAAGATTCGGATACGTAACTCTGGTTGAGTGCATACTCGAAACAGGTCGCACACATCAGATTCGTGTCCACATGAAGCACATCGGCCACCCGCTCTTCAACGATGCGCGCTACGGAGGCGACAAAATACTCAAAGGGACCACTCAAGCCAAGTACAAACAGTTTATCGACAATTGCTTTGCCACTTGCCCCAGGCAGGCTCTTCACGCACGCACTTTGGGATTTAAGCACCCGGAGACACTTCAAGAAATGGATTTTGAATCGCCACTCCCCGCCGATATGGCAAACTTGATTGAGCGTTTTCGCAATTATTCCCAAACTATTTAGTCCCGCAAAGTCAAGATAGTCTATCGGCTGACAACGCTTCTATACAAGGCGATGTATTGCTCCGCAGCACATTCCCAACTATATAAAGCCTGATTTTCAAGTCCTCGAGCAATAGCATTAGCGCGAATTGCAGAATCTTCCAAATGTGCAATCAGCTCTTTGCCTGCCGAAACAGATAATGCATTCAGCACAAAAGCAGAATCGCCGGCAACTTCCCTAGTGGCTGCCACTCCCTTAAGAATAGCCACCGGACAACTATTTAGTTGAGCCTCCAGCAAAGGAATACCAAAACCCTCATATGCAGAGACATACATCAGACACAATGCGCCATTATAGCAAGAAGCCATCTCTTCTGCACCGGGGTGAGTCACGACCCTCCAATGCAACTTTTCATGCACCATTAAGAAATCAGTCTCCGAATCAGTTAACGGGGCTCCAGCTATACAAAGCGGGTAGCCGGTAGCCTCAGCCAGCAGACACGTATATTTGAAATTCTTATAGTCGTCACGGGCGCCCACAAATAGCAGATAGGGTAGAGGTGACTTTGCCGCACTTGGTGCCGAACAATCGTTGACAGCTGCATGATGAATGGTGACTATTCCCCTTCCGGAGCACTCCGGATAAAGCAGTCGCAAATCATTGGCAGTAGAGTCGCTCACACAAGCAATAGCACGGCTATGCATAATCACTTTGCGCTTAACGCGAGCGAAGGCAAAGCGAGTTATTAGTCTGCCGTCAAAGCCGAATTCATGCGCAAAATCATGGAATGTAGCCACATTAACCGCATTCTTGTCTTTGCAAATTCGATAATAGGAAGAGTGGAATATGAATTTATCGCCGCTAAGAAAATTAGGTACGGAAGGGGATAAGAGTCTATGAAGCGACGTCACCCTACAACGCTTGCGAATAATTCTATTTTCGGGGATATTTAGTTCTCGGCGAAAAATATTATTCCCAGCACCCTCATACTCAATGAAATAGCAATCTAAATCAGAGCGATTAAGAAACACGCCGAGCAAACGGGCCCAAAAAGCAGAAATTCCGCCGGCTCTTTGCAACGAGAAAATAATATTATCGAAAACAATTCTCATAAACCACAAGCATATTGTCACTTAGAAATGAGACTACGAATTT
>CAYVAK010000096.1:0-7319 GCA_964448425.1 uncultured Sangeribacter sp. | reverse complement strand
CGAGCCCCCAACCATGGCTCGGGCTAATTTGTTATATGAATTTAAATTACTAACTTTGCAGTAAAGAGCATACAATATAACCCCATGAAAATTTACAAACCTATAATAACCCTAACACTGGCAGCCTTCGCCATGAGCCCCTGCGCCGCATCGGCCCAAGCCTCAGAAGCCAACGGCCCCGCCACTCGCCAATCTTACCAAATATATGTAGACAAGGACGGTGTGATGCGCCGCAACGACACCAACGCCGAAGTGAGCTACTACGGCACCAACTACACCCTGCCCTTCGCCCACGCCTATCGCGCCATGGGCTATCTGGGTGTGGACCGCAAAGCGGCCATCGACCGCGACGTCTACCACATGGCTCGCCTCGGTTTCAACGCCTTCCGCCTCCACCTTTGGGATGCCGAGCTCGCCGATGAAAACGGCAACCTCCTCTCTAACGACCACCTCGACCTGCTCGACTATCTCATAGCTCAACTCGAAAAGCGCGGCATCGACATTGTGCTCACCGCCCAAACCAACTTCGGCAACGGCTACCCGGAGAAAAACATCGACACCGGAGCCTTTACCTACGACTTCGATAAATGCGACATTCACGATAACCCCAAAGCGCAAAAAATCCAAGCCAACTATCTCTCTCAGCTGGCCGCCCACCGAAACCCCTACACCGGGCTATCCTACAGCGACGACAACGCTATCATAGCCATGGAGATAAACAACGAGCCCTGCCACTCCGGCTCAAAAAAGGTGGTGACCGACTATATCAATAAGATGGTGAAGGCTCTGAAGAAGGGCGGCTTCAAGAAGCCCATCTTATATAATGTGAGCCACAACCTCCAAGTCACCGAGGCCTACTACGACGCTGACATTCAGGGCACCACCTACCAGTGGTATCCCATAGGCCTGGTGGCCTCACACCAGCGCAAAGGCAACTTCCTGCCCTTTGTAGACCACTACAATATACCCTGGGCCGAGACAATTCCCAACTTCGGCAAGATGGCAAGACTGGTCTACGAGTTCGACCCCGGCGACATACTGTATTCCTACATGTATCCGGCCATTACCCGCACATTCCGCAAAGCCGGATTCCAGTGGATCACACAATTTGCCTACGACCCCACCGACATGGCCCGCTTCAACACCGAATATCAGACCCACTTCCTCAACTTAGCTTACACCCCGGCCAAGGCCATCAGCATGATGATAGCCGCCCAAGCAGCTAAAGAGGTGGGCCGCGGCGACGACTACGGTTCATATCCCGCCAACACCCGTTTCGGCAACTTCACCGTCGATGCCGACCTCGACCTGAGTGTGCTCTCCTCACCCGAGAAATTCTACTACTCCCGCTCCACCTCCCAAGAGCCGACCAACCCTCAGACCCTCAAAAGCATAGCCGGAACCGGCTCCTCACCGCTGGTGACCTACTCCGGCACCGGCGCCTACTTCCTCGACCGCCTCGACGACTCTCATTGGCGCCTGGAGGTGATGCCCGACATCCTGCTCACCACCGACCCCTTCACCAAGCCTAACCTCAACCGCGAGGTGGGCGAAATAGTGTATAACCACCGCCCCATCACCCTTCAGCTGCCCGGGCTTAACGCCGACTTCAGCTACACAGCTGTGAACTCCGGCAACACCGAGAGCGGCCGCGCCGAGGCCGGCAGTTTCTCTGTCTATCCCGGTGTCTACATCCTGAGCAACAACGCCTCCGAGGATGCCCGCCAATGGGCCTCAGTACGCTTCGGCGCCGCCCATGAAGCTACCCCTACAGGCAACATGACGGTGAGCGAATTTGTGGCTCCGAAAGCCTCTCAGCCCACACTGCCCAAGGTGGTGCACACCCCGCAGCCGGTGGCCCTCAAAGGCGACACCATAACCATCAGCGCCCAAGTGGTGTACAGTCAGCCCGTCGACTCGGTGGTGATCTACCCTGCCGAAGTCTCCTTCTGGAACGACCACAACACCCTCTATAAGATGCAACGCGACACCGACACTCCCTTCACTTGGAGCGCAAAAATACCCTCGGCCGATTGGCAAACCAACCTGCAATACAACATCGTGGCCTTCGCCGCCGACAAGGCTGTGACCTATCCCGAAGGACTTCAGGGCACACCCCTTGACTGGGATGCACCCGACTCTCCCAAGCTCTACAGCACTCACCTGCTCACCCCCTCTCAGCCCATTGTGCTCCTGTCGGTGGCCGATGCCGACCCCAACACCGAAGCCGGCTCTATTCCCGACAATCAGGGCGCTTGGCTGCGCAAAAGCCTCGAAGCTCCCCTGGGCTCCGACTCATGGCAGCTCTCTTTCACCCCCTCCCAAGAAGAGTCTATCGCACTTATTCGCAGCTACATAGAGCCCAAAATTGCGGCAGCCGCCTCCGCATCACTGCTAAGCGGCAAAGAGACCCTCTCAATCATGGTCGACAATGCTGAAGGCATTGGCAATCTGCAAGTGGGCTTCGTGGGCCGCAACGGTGTGACCTACCTCTGCGAAGTGACTCCGGAAGCCGGCACCGCCAATGTGCCTCTCTCAAGCCTGGTGCCCGCCGTCACCGACCTGGTGCCCGCCGCCTATCCGGTGTTTATGACTCGCCAATGGGACGGCCGCAGCTCTGCCCCTAAATTCAACTTGGCCGATGCACAATACGTTGTGGTGCGCTGCGCCGACCTGAAACCGGGCACTCCGGTCGACCTTAAAGTGAGAGCCATATACATCAAATAGGCTCTCCCTTATATACAAGCAATTACACAGAACACTATAACAGTCAATAGCTTATGGAAACAATTCTTTGGGCCGACGATGAAATAGATTTGCTGAAGCCTCACATTCTCTTCCTCAAATCTAAAGGCTACGATGTGCACACCGTGAGCAACGGCCGCGACGCCGTCAATGCAGTGGAAAACGAGCATTTCGACCTCGTGCTCCTCGACGAGAACATGCCCGGCATCTCCGGTTTGGAAACTCTCACCCTTATTAACCAGTTGCACCCGGAGCTCCCGGTGATTATGATCACCAAATCGGAAGAGGAAAACATTATGAACCAGGCAATTGGCAACAGAATTGCCGACTATCTCATTAAGCCCGTCAACCCTAACCAGATACTCCTATCCATAAAAAAGAATCTCCATAGCGGCGAACTGATGGCTGCGCAAACCAGCAGCTCCTATCAGCAAGAATTTCAGGTGCTTGCATCGCAAATCAATCGCGCCGACAGCATCGACGACTTTTATGCCCTCTACAGGCAACTGGTGTTCTGGGAGCTGAAACTCGCCGAAACCTCCGACTCGGCCATGGGCGAATTGCTCTCCATGCAAAAGCGCGACGCCAACTACAATTTCACAAAATTTGTGAAACAAAATTATGCCGACTGGATTAGCGGCGATGAGCCCCACCCGCTCATGAGCCACGAAATATTCAAGCGCAAAGTGTTTCCCGCTCTCGACAAAGGCGAAAAAGTGTTCTTCATCCTTATAGATAATTTCCGCCTCGACCAATGGAGAGTGATTCAACCGCTCATTTCCGAGCGTTTCGCCATCGACGAAGAGCTCTACACCACAATCCTGCCCACATCCACGCAGTATGCCCGCAACTCTATTTTTGCCGGCCTTATGCCGCTGCAAATCTCTCGCCTATTCCCCAAATTCTGGGTCGACGAAGATGAAGATGAGGGCAAAAACATTTACGAGGAAGACCTTATTCGCACTCAGCTGGAACGCTACCGCCGCAAAGAGTCGTTCTCCTATCATAAAATCAACGACTCAGTAGGCGCCGAAAAATATGTGGCCAACTTCAACACACTGCTCAGCAACGACCTTAATGTAGTGGTACTCAACTTTATAGATATGCTGAGCCACGCCCGTACAGAGTCGAAGATGATACGCGAACTCGCCAACAGCGATGCCGCCTATCGGTCGCTATCCGAGTCATGGTTCCGCCACAGCAACGTGCTCGACATATTCAGAAGAATCTCCGACGCCGGCTTCAAAATAATACTCACCACCGACCACGGCACCATACGCGTAGACAATCCTATAAAGGTGATCGGCGACCGCAACACCAACACCAATTTGCGCTACAAGGTGGGCAAAAACCTCAACTACAACCGCAAACAAGTGTTTGAAATGACCAATCCGCAGCAATTCGGACTCCCGGCACCCAACCTCTCAAGCACATTCATTTATGCTTGCAACGAAGACTTCTTCTCCTATCCAAACAACTACAACTACTACGTGCAATACTACACCGGCACATTCCAACACGGCGGCATATCTCTGCAAGAGATGCTCGTGCCCCTTGTCACCCTCACCCCGCGCTAACTGATTGACTGTAGATGCGTTAGCGCACCGCAGAGCGTGAAGCGCATATAGCCTCCAGAAGGTTACGGCACGCATCTTCAAGCAAGTCGAGCACCAATTCAAAGCCTTCCGACCCCTCATAGTAAGGGTCGGGCACATAGTCGTAGCGAGTGGCAAGGGTAAAGAAATCGGCCATCATCACTATCTTATCCATAGCCTCGACAGTGGGCGCCCATCGGCGCAAGTCGCTGCGATTTGAGGCATCCATAGCCACAATGATTTGAAACTCCTCAAAGTCCGACTCCCTCACTTGGCGAGCACGGTGAGTGAGAGAGTAGCCGCGCCTTTGCGCATGCACCCTCATGCGCTTATCGGGCAATTGGCCGCTGTGGCCCGAGTAAGTGCCTGCGCTGTCTATTTCTATTTCCGAAGAAAGATGCCTTTGAGCCACTATTTGGCGCATCACCTCCTCAGCCGCCGGTGAGCGACATATATTTCCCAAACACACCATTAATATCTTCACTCGCTCGCAGCCGCCGGTGAGCGCTGCTATCTTATCTATAACCAATTGATTCATAAAAGTTTCTGTCAATAATCACAAAAATTGGCGGCCACTCTTGCGAGCCACCGCCAATTATCACCATTTAAATCATGTAAATTACTTCACAGTTACTTTAGTGGCTTTGCCGTTGGCAGTGCGCACAATGTAGATACCTGCGGGCAAGTTACTGTTGTTCTTCACAGCTATACCTGAGAGGGTGTAGATTTGTGAGCCGGCAGGAGCCACAATGCCGCCATTGAGAGCATAAACATTGTCGCCGCCTTCGGTGCCGAGAGCTATCTCTTCTACAGCGTCGTAGCCATTAGTTAGGTTCTTGGGAGTGAACACCACTTCGTTGCTCTTCTCCTCAGCGGGGATACCTTTCAGCACTCTCACGTAAGCGTGATATTCAAAGCCCATCTTTGTGGTGGTGAGGTTGGCAAACTCTTTGAAATTGTCTGTGCCGGCAAGAATCTTCTCGTTGCAACCCGACTCATAAATCACATTACCGGCAGTGTTGTAGCGGTATACGGTGAGCATATAAGCGTCGGCATCTTCCACGGGATCCCAGCTAAGCACAAAGCCGTTGCTGATAGCACCGCTTGAATTAACAGTGCGAGCGGGAGCGTGCATGGTAGTTACCAAGTCAGGAGCCTCTGTAATCACATTATAGTCAAATTCGCTGCGGCTCTCATCCTCGTTGTAGCTGATAGATGTGATGTAGCTTGAGCCGGTTGATGATTGCAGGTTGCGAGTAAATGCGTTAAGAGTGATATCAGTGTTAGGAGTCAGGAAAACATTGTTGACTGTGGTGCCGGGCCAAGCAGCATAGCTGGGGGAGCCCGATGAACCGTTAGCCCAGTTGGCAGTGCCGTCGGCAGCCACGAGGCTTACACGGGGGTGAGCGGCTACGGTGTTAACCTGATTGCTCGACCAGTAAGTGCTACCATAGTCAATGTGCCATATGAGCATACCTTTATCGTTGAGGTAAGTGTCATTGCCATCCTGTGTGCGGCTCTCAAGTATGAAATACTCTGATGAAACTTCAGCACCCGATTTCTTAATCACAGGAATGCGGAGCGCCTTGCCACCGTCGTGGATTGTCTTCAGGTCGTAGTGAGTGTCATCGGTCACTTTCTCATATTCAATCCATTTATACATCCATTTTTCATAAGCTGAGAGGTTGGGCGGGCAGTAGCCGTCATTGTTGTAGGTACCATCGTCCATTACATCCCAGTTTCCGGGAGAAATCTGGCCATTGTTTGTATAGTACACATCATAAAGGTCGGGCATGCCGAGCACATGACCAAACTCATGTACAAATGTGCCGGGGCCGTCGAGATAAAGGTCCTTAGATGTGTAGTGACCCTGACCATTCAGCTCATTTGAGCAAGCATACGGACCAACTTTCACACCGTCGTACACATAGTTGTAGGCAGCCAATGAACTGGCGTGAGGCCAAATAACATTGGTAAGACCGGTGTCGGCCTGGCCATAACCGGCATAGAAGATATACACTGTATCAACAATGCCGTCGTTGTCATAGTCATATTTTGAGAAGTCTACCTCGCTGTTCACAGCATCGAGCGCATATTTCACAGCCTCCTTGAAGTTAGCATACTTGTTGTTGCCAACATAGTAAGCAGAGGTCTTGGGAAGAGTCACTACCGATGTCACGTCAAACACAGGAGTGTATTGACCATTGGAGTTGTAGATGTAAAAATCGCGGCAAGAGCACTGCGAACCATAAAGGTTGTAGCCCTCGTCGTTGAGCATACTTTTAATCTGTGCGGGAGAATTTTCTTGGAATTTAATATCAGAAAATTGCATCAGAATCACCAAAGAGTGAGTCTCGCCAACAGCAGGATAAGTGGTGCGGCCATCGCTGTCGAGCGACGCCATTCTGGAAGGAGCTCTCAGCGGAGAGTCACCGGCCTCCTGCTGCTGCGATTGCATCATGTTTTCAATCACCTCGGGAGTAGCTTTAATTTTCTGACTGTTTTCAAACTCATAATTCAAGACACCATTAGCATCAAACTTCATGAGCATACCTTCGGTGTCGGTAATGTAGCTGAAATATTCATCGCCATGTATGCGATATTGGATAGTTTCCCCATCAGAGCCCACATAAGTGATAAGGCCCGGATATGCGGGTCGGGCTGAAACCAATAGCGGTAATGCTAATGCAGCCAATGGCAAAAGATGTTTTGCTTTCATTATGGAGTAGTTTTTGTGTCGTACATGGCCTATTAGTGGTAAGGCAGATCGTCATTCCTCAAAATAAAACAATTAGTATTACCACTGAAATGCCCCCGACAAGATTAATAAATGCTATTAAATTGAGCATTCAGCCACCATGATTGCGGTTTTCTGCTTTTTAGCCATTTAATCAGAAGTAAACCAAATGCCAATTGTACCTCCGAGGAGAATCGAACTCCTATCTAAAGTTTAGGAAACTTCTATTCTATCCGTTGAAC
>CAYVAK010000095.1:0-7330 GCA_964448425.1 uncultured Sangeribacter sp. | reverse complement strand
TGATTCTTATGGTCACGCTATACTGACATTGACGGAACGTTCGACAAATTTCATATTGATGGAACGATTACCTCATGGACGTAAAGCAATGCCTGTAGCTCAGGCAGTTGCCCGACTGCTTTTCCCTTACCGAAATACGCTCAAAACAATAACGACCGATAATGGTTGTGAATTTGCCGCTCATCTTGAGATAACCAGATTGCTGTCAATGAAAAACAGAGATAAGGTAATCGTGTATTTTGCTGATTCATACTCTTCTTGGCAGAAAGGTGCTATTGAAAACGCCAATAAACTCATTAGAAAATATATTCCTAAGAAGTCCAATTTTGATGATTTTTCTGACAAGCGAATTATGGAGATACAGAAAAAACTTAACCGAAGACCTCGTGAAAAATTGGACTTTGATACTCCTAAAAATCGTTTTTTCGCAAATGTTGGCTAACTTTGCATTTGCTGTTGGACTCTACACCACCCTGTTTTCGGAAGGTTGGCTGCATTTATGGGCCTCTTTATGGGGCGAATTCCGATTTAATTTTGTAATTTTGTGGCTCTCATTGGCCGCTATTGCGGCTCCACACCGGGGCGGCTCTTTGCCCCATCCGATTTATGAAACGTCCGTCGCGCAAATATAAGTTTTCTTTTGAGGAGCTCTCGCGCCTGAGAGCCATCAGCTCCATCACCTTCTCGCCGCTCGCTCTTGTGGCCGCTATTATTATAGGTGTAATTGTGGTGTTCGGCCTCGCCGCCCTCCTTTGGGTGGCCACCCCGATGCGCAACCTCCTGCCTCACTACATGAAGGACGACCGCGGCCGCGACAAAGCCGAGCTCGCTCTGGCACGCCTCGACTCCCTCAATCGCGTCACCGACGTCAATATTGAATACCTGGACAACCTCTCCAAAATTCTCGACACCAACCGTGTGCCCTCCGACTCCGCCAATGCCGGCGCTCTGCTCAACTCCCTGCCTGTGGACTCCCTGATGACCAGCAGCCCCGCCGAGCGCAGGTTTGTCGCCACCATGGATGAGCGCGAAAAATATAATCTGAGTGTGCTCTCGCCCATCGCTGCCGAGGGCATCTTATTCAGCGAGCCGGTGGATGGCGGCATCGCAATTGAAGACTCCGGCAAGAGCTTCCGCTTGCGCGTCATCGCCCCGCGCGGTGTGGGTGTCAACAGCATCGCCGACGGCTATGTCATTGACCGCTACTACATCTCCGACGCCTCCACCTATGTGCTCATCATTCAGCACTCCAACGGCTTCATGAGTCGCTACAGCGGTGTAGGCGCTCCTCTGGTAGACCGCGGCGACAGAGTCTACAGCGGCCAACGCATCACCGAGCCCCTGCGCACCTCCGGCCGTTCTGCTGGAAATATAGGCATCGAAATCTGGCGCAACGGCACTCCGCTTTATCCCTCCGACTATCTCTATCGCCACCGCGCCGACGGCGACGGCCTCCTCCAAGGCAACGTCCCCGACGCCGGCCAATAGTCCTCCTCTTACTCACACTTCCCGACTATGCCAATACTCAATAATAACAAGAAATATATCTACGCCCTGGAGATGACGGTGCGCGACTATGAGCTCGACGCCGAGCAAATTGTCAACAACGCCAACTATCTTCACTACATGGAGCACACCCGCCACAGCTTCTGCACCGAAGCCGGTATGTCGTTTGCCGAAATGAGAATGCGCGGCATCGACCCCGTGGTGCGCAAAATTGAAATAGAATATATCAACTCTCTGCGCAGCGGCGACCATTTCCTCAGCTGCCTGAAAGTGGAGCGCAAGGGCGCCCGATTTGTGTTCAAACAAGACATTCTCTTTCCCACCGGCGAATTTGCCGCCCAAGCGCAAATCACCGTGGTGTGCCTCAAAGAGGGCAAGCTCACCCGAGGCAACGAAATAGCCGAGCTCTTAAAAGACTATCTATAGACCCGGATAGGGCGGGGCGCAACTGCCTCAATGTGAGCCGCCGGCCCCTCCCTGCCGCACCCCCCGTAGCGATGAACAACGATTGTGGAAATAGCGAACGCGAAGCGCTGGCGAGCATTGCCTTCTCGCAGCTGCGCGGTGTCGACGCATCGGTGGTGACGGCCGCCCGTGATGCCGGCCTCTCCTTGCACGAGGCTTTCCACCTCAAGCCCCGCGACCTTGCCTCTGCCATAGGCCTCAGCCGAGCCCCGGAATGGAGCTCGGGCGAATATGACGACGCCATGCGCAAGGCCGCCGCCCAGATTGACTTTTGCAGCCGCCACCACATCAAGGTGGTAGCGCTCCAATCCGACGCTTACCCACGCCGCCTCAGCCAGTGCTACGATGCCCCGACAGTGCTCTATGTGCTGGGCGAGGCCGACCTTAACGCCCCGCAAATGCTCGCCATGGTGGGCACCCGCCGAGCCACAGCTTTGGCTGCCAATTTCTGTAAAACTTTCGTGGCCGAAATGGCCCAATCGCTTCCTCGCCTCTGTGTGGTGAGCGGCCTGGCCTACGGCATCGACTCCTTTGCCCACTCCGAATCTCTGGCCAACTCTCTGCCCACCGTGGCTGTGCTCGCTCACGGCCTGGGCATGATATATCCCGCGCAGCATCGCGACCTTGCCATGCGCATAGTGAGTAGCGGCGGCGCCTTGGTGAGTGAATACCTTGCCGGAGTCAAGCCTTTCAAGCCCCACTTCCTTCAGCGCAACAGAATTGTAGCCGGCCTCTGCGATGCCACTTTCGTGGTGGAAAGTAAAGTGAAAGGTGGTGCCATGAGCACTGCATCGCTCTCCTTCAATTATAGTCGCGAAGTCTTGGCCCTGCCCGGACGCCATAACGACCCGATGAGCGCCGGTTGCAACCTGCTCATCCGTCAAGGCAAAGCCACCATAACCTGCTCCGCCCGCGAAGCCCTCGAATCTCTTGGTTGGAATCCCTCTTCCCCGGCCTCTCTTGCCGCCACAGCTCAGCAACCGTCGCTCTTCTGCAATCTGGATGGCAACCGCCGAAAAGTCTACGACCTGCTCTCTGCCACCTCGCAGCCTGTAGGAGTAGATATGCTGGTGAGCCACACAGCCTTGACGCTGGTGGAGCTCGCCTCGCTCCTCTACGACATGGAGATGGAAGGCATAATCATGCGCCTACCCAATAATCGGTACGTGCTTTGTTGAACGGGGTATAAGTCTATTTGATTTATTTAGGGAAGGGGAGCGTCACCAGCTTGTCGGGGTCTTGCGAGGTGATAAAATCTTCCACTATTGCGATAATTTCCGCGCCATAAGCGTGGGAATTTTTTTTGCCGATGCCCGGCAGCCGTTGCATGTCGCCCATGGATAGCGGCAGATAGTTGGCTATGGCCAGCAGCGCGCGTGAGGTCATAATGGTGTAGAGCGGCTTCTTGAGCTCTGCCCCTTTTTGAGAACGCCAAGCGGTGAGCCGGTCGTAGAGCTGCGGGTGCAGATTGTCGTCGGAAAGTTGCGAGGGTGATATGGTGGTTCCCGACTGCTTCTTTCGGGTGGTAGGCACTATCGACTTCTCAGTGTCGAGCACCGCCGCCGCCTTCTCTTTCAGATAGGCGCTCACCGAAAAATCGAGTTCTGAGAATCGCTCCAGCAGTCGCTTCTTCACCCCGAAAAGGTCGTAGAGTGAGCTCCGGCCGTCGGTAATCTTTTTGGCCACCACCTTCGAGTCGTGAGTCTTCGGGGTGAGCTCTATGAGCCGCTCGATGTCGGCTATTTTGCTTAGAAAATAGTTGGCGCCATTCTTGATTCGCTCAAGGAATTGGCGGTCGTCGAGGGCCGACAGATTCCCCTGCAAGGCTCCAATCTGCGCCTTAAATTTCTGTGCCACATCGAGCACCGAGCTGCGAGTGGACAGCAGCAACTCCTTATATCGGGCCAGCAGCGAGGGGTGAGTGCGGTAAAAACTCTCATCCAGGATGCGAGCCACATGGCTCATGGCCCGCCACAGGCTCTCAAAGTCGAAGAGCGAGGCCAGCAGTGTGAGCGAATAGCAGTCTTCCATGCGGCTCACCTTGTTGAGCGTGGGCGCAATGGTGGCTTGCTGCTGCAAATAGTTGTTCACCGTCTGATTGCTAATCACAGCCTCGGGGCGTAAAGGGGCGGAGAGCACCAGCCCGGCCAAGGTGGTGCAGCGCGACAGGGCCACATAAGCCTGCCCGGCCGCGAAGGCACCGCTAAGGTCTATGATAGCCTTGGAGAATGTGAGGCCCTGGCTCTTGTGCACAGTGATGGCCCACGCCGGCTTCAGCGGATACTGTTTGAAAGCACCCTCGCGGATGGTCTTCACCTCACCGGTCTTCTCGTCAATCTCATATCGATTATTCTCCCACATCAGCGCCTCCACAGCTATCGTAGAGCTGTCGGCGGTGTTGGTGGGCTTCACATAAATAGTGTCGTTGCTGATAGAGGTCACCTTGCCTATCATGCCGTTGTAGAAGCGCCGCTCCGAGCCGGAATCATTCTTCACAAACATCACCTGCGCCCCCGCCTTCAGCTCCAAGTGCGACTGCACGGGGTAGGACGATTCTGGGAATGTGCCGCTAATCTGCGCATCGAAAGTGTGAGCTGCGGCCGGCAGCGCTGCCATGCGGGCATCGTTGATGGCCTGAGCGCGCGCATTGTGAGTGGTGAGCCTGATGTAGCCCTCACTGTCGGCCGGCGAAAAGTTAGGCATATAGCGCGAATTGAGCGCCGCAATCACAGAGCTGTCGGCACGGTTGTCGCGCACCGCATTCAGCAGCGTCAGAAAGCGCGCATCATTGCCCTGCCTGTACACATGCTCCAGCTCAATGGTCTCATAGCTAATCTGAGCCAACGCCCGGCTGTGGAAAAAGAACGGCGAAGCGTAATACTGTTTAAGCAGCGCCCACTCATCGTCCTTGACCACCGGCGGCAACTGCCGCAAGTCGCCGATAAGCAGAAGCTGCACCCCGCCAAAGGGCTGATAGCGATTGCGCCATCGGCGCAGCACATAATCCACCGAGTCGAGCATATCGCTTCGCACCATACTGATTTCGTCTATCACAATCAGGTCAAGACTCTTGATAAGCTTCACCTTATCTCTTGAGAACATATGAGCCTTCCTTGCGCCCTCATTCTGAGGCGCGTCGGGGATAAAGGGCCCGAAATTGAGCTGAAAAAACGAGTGTATAGTCATACCGCCGGCATTGATAGCCGCGATGCCGGTAGGGGCCAGTACCACCATGCGCTTCTTCGACTCCTTGCGCAGTCTGCGTAAAAATGTGGTCTTACCGGTGCCCGCCTTGCCGGTCAGGAAAAGCGATGAATCGGTGTGCTCAATAATTCTGAAAGCCAACTCCAGTTGATCGTTAGCCAAATTAGTATCAGCCATAGTTATATCAGCTATAGTCTCAAAAAAAATAAAAGTAAAAATCGAGCCCTCAGACTCCGAATGTAAAATTAGTTAAAAATCTCCACCCCGCCAACCCCGCCGCAGCAAAATCACCCCAAATCGCCATAATACCCTCTCGCCTTCCGGCATAAAACAAAGCTTCAACTTCGTCTCGAACTTGAATATAATGAAGAAGGAGGCTTTGGTATTGTTTTAAGGTATTGAATCACCCAATTTACTTCGTTTTCTATAGAAAGTGGCTTAAAGAAATAGCAATTTCCCCAGTTCCAAGATCTTCAATTTTTTCTGGTTTCCTTGCCTAATATTACATTGCGCACACTTGACACTGCTTTAGTTAGATTTTCAGTGCAGAAGAAATCAATTCATTACGCCCGCACTTTTTTAAATCATCAGCTAATGCGGCTGAATTCCTCAAACGACTTCTTGTTTCAAAAACTATCAAATACTTGATGAATATTTGCTTTGTGTGTAATTCTTGAACGAATCTTATTATTTGGAAATATTATCCGAGGGAATGTTTATTTGTGATTTATTATTAAGTAAAACAAAATGTTTAATAGTTGTTGATTTACTAATAATTATATAATGATATACTTTTGGAAACGACTTGTGGGTTTGTCAGGGATTGTCATTTGGATACTGGTACCGATTAAGGGATTCAGATAACGCTCCCTGAACTTCCGTTTGTTCTGAAAACCGCAATATGCAGCTATCTCAGCTAATGAGCGGGGCTCTTTGCATAAGTCGATGATTTTCTCCTCTATCGTCTTATCCGTTTGACTTGTGCCCTGACTTGTGCCCTGACTTGTGCCCTTAGACAAGTCAGATTCTTTTGTGGCATGAACATTGACGCGGAAGGCAGTGATTGTATTCACGTCAAACTCTGCCGGCGGATTGCCATTTTCTTTCAGCATCTCTTGTACACGAGTAACGCCACGATTGAACTTGTTGACATACTTCATCGCCCTCATAGCCTCAGCCACAAGGGGATTGCGGTAATCATTAACTGACGGGAAGTTTTCCGGTCGCGCTTCGCCGTAAAGTCCACCGGCATTCATTACTTCGATATAATCATCAAACTGATACAGTCGGATTGGCATATTGGCTTGATAGTCCCTATGCATACAAGCATTCATCAATAACTCACGTATTGCTCCTTCCGGATAGTTCCATACGGTTCTTTCCCTAAAGAGTGATGCAGACACAGGACGCCTGGTTATGACACCGTCACGAACAAATGATTCCAGCGTCGGCAACATTTTATAAAGAGGCCCGGCAAACTGACGTTCATTAAGTATATCACCTCCTTTGTCTTTACCCGCAAATCTCACGAACTGCACATAATCACCCAAAATAAAATACTTCGGATTCTTGCCAAAAAGTATTATTCCCGCGTATGTAGGACAATCATTGTCTCGATCATAGAGATGGATTGAGGCAAGCTGCTCTTTTATGTCTCGCTTGTCGTTGGTAAGTGTTTCCTCATCGAATGCCATTGGAATATAATGTGTCTTGATATACTCAACATCCAAATCTTCCAACTTTGCGCTCAGACAAGGAGTGGCATCGAAAGTTGCCATAAACGAGCAACGGCGTTCGGCAAGTATTCTTTCCTCTGCTTCCGTGGCGATGTCGCGTCTCGGGCCAATACGGATAAACGCCCTTCCACGATACCGCACCGGAGGTAAGTCAGATGGGCGAACCTCAGCAACCAACAAATCACCTTCCGGATAAGAGAATCGCTCAACAGCCATAGTTGGCAAAGGAAGAATATTACCGTCAGATCGTATCCCGACAATCTTTTTCAACAGTGCGTCGTCTACTTTCATCCCGGCGATAGAGCCATCATCGTATGCTCCGATAATCAAATAGCCATTCTTGCGAGAAGCCGGCATATCATTGGCAAACGCACAAATGGCCTCACAGAACTTGTCCATGTTGCCTGTACTCGTGGTGC
>CAYVAK010000094.1:0-7363 GCA_964448425.1 uncultured Sangeribacter sp. | reverse complement strand
CAGGGAACACCTCTTGTGCTTGTTGCAGAAACAGGTTCATATCCTTGTAGCGCGAAGAGTAGTGGCCGGTGAGCAGACGCTTGGCACCGCACAGGCGTGCTATCATGGCAGCTTGGCGAGCTGTGGAGTGGCCGCGACTGCGAGCTATATCCTCGTCGCCGTCAAGATAGGTGGTCTCGTGCATCAAAAGGTCCACGGGGCCAATCTTTTCGGCTATCTCCGGCTTGTAGGCGGTGTCGGATATGTGGGCGTAGCTAATTGAAGGGGTGGCGGAGGTGGTGAGATGCTCGGCCGGAACCACAGTGCCGTCGGGCTTGATAAAGGGCTCGCCGGCTTTGATGGCATTAAACTTATATATGGGCACTCCGTGGAAGTCGCACATGGCGCGGTTGATGTGGCGCAGTTTGGGCTTCTCCTCCACTATGTAGCCCACGGTGGCAATGCGGTGGCGCAACGGGATGGTGCGCACACTTATGGAGCTGTCTTCGTAGATTACGGCCTCTTCGGGGCGTATGATGTTAAACTCTACTTTAAATGGCATGTCGCGGCAGAAGAAGTCGAGAATCTTGCTAATTATTTTCTCACCTTCGGCAAAGGTGTGGATGGTGAGTCCGCCTTCACGTTGCATCAGCCCCAAGGTGCCGATGAGCCCCGGAAGTCCGAACACATGGTCGCCGTGCAGGTGGGTGATGAAGATGTGGTTAAGGCGCGAAAAGTTGAGCCTCATTTTCTGCATGGCGAGCTGCGCCCCCTCTCCACAGTCCATCATCAGCAGCGAACCTTTGATGTTGATTATCGACGACGAGGGCTGATGTTGCAGCGAAGGTTTGGCCGATCCGCAACCGAGCGTAAATAGCGTAAAGTCAGACATCTTTTTAGTTAATGTTTAGTAAAAATTTGGAGATTAGAAATTTACTTGTTAACTTTGCGGCGTAATCGCAGAATTACGAAAAGAGCAATTTTAACAGAAGTTTTTTCATAGGATTAGATTTTTAAGGTTAGATGTGAGCTTGTCGGGAGACAGGCTCTCATTTTTTTTATTTTAGGCTCTCATATTATAGGGCTCTCATTTTATTATAGGGGCAGCGCGGCGGTTTAATCCATTTGGCGATAGTCTTTGGCGAGGCCACCGGCGGCTGTCTCTTTGTAGAGGGAGGGGAGGTCGTGGCCGGTCTCCTTCATCACCTGCACCAGTTTGTCGAACGACACTCGGTGGCTACCGTCGGTAAACGATGCATAGATGTTGGCATCCAGAGCGCGGGCGGCAGCATAGGCGTTGCGCTCTATACAGGGTATTTGCACCAGTCCGCACACCGGGTCGCAGGTCATACCAAGGTGGTGCTCAAGGCCCATCTCAGCCGCATATTCTATCTGTGCCGGGCTACCTCCGAAAAGCTGGCTGGCAGCCGCTGAGGCCATAGCGCAAGCCACACCGACTTCGCCCTGGCAACCCACCTCGGCGCCCGAGATGCTGGCGTTGGTCTTTACCACATTGCCTATCAGTCCGGCAGTGGCTAGCGCTCTAAGTATCTGCATTTCAGAGAAGTTGCGGCTCTTCCATAGGTGATACAGCACTGCCGGGAGCACACCGCAGGAACCGCAGGTGGGAGCGGTGACAATCTTGTGGCCCGAAGCATTCTCTTCGCTCACAGCCAGTGCGTAGGCAAACACCAGACCGCGGGTGCGCAGATTGTCTTTGAAGCCCTCGGCTTTCACCTTATAGGTAGAGGCTTTGCGGCGCAGATTCAGCGGGCCGGGGAGGCGACCTTCAGTGGCAAGACCTCGCTCCACAGCTTCGCGCATAGCAGCCCAGATGTCGGAAAGAAAATCCCAGATGCCCGGGCCTTCGCGTTGCTCCACATATTCCCAATAGCAGCGGCCGGAGCGTTCGCAATATTGCATTATGGCCGTGAGGCTCTCGCGGTCGTAGATTTCAGCAAGTCCTTGGCGAGCTTTGCCCTCTTCCTCTATGGCGCCGCCACCCACACTATACACTGTCCACTCGTCGGAGGGCAGACCCGCTTCGTTGAGCGAGCGGAAGGTCATGCCGTTGGGGTGGTAGGGCAGAAACACTTCCGGCTTCCAGATTATCTTTACCGGCAATCCGCTCTTCTCAAGAGCTCCGGTGATTGCAACGTCGGTCATGTGGCCTTTGCCTGTGGCGGCAAGGCTGCCGTAGAGCACCACCTCATAGCCTGAAGCGTGGCGGTGAGTTGAGAGAAATTGCTCGGCTGCTGCGCGTGGTCCCATAGTGTGAGACGACGACGGGCCTAAGCCTATTCTGTAGAGTTCGCGTATAGATTTCATGATTAGCTGATTATTATGTCACAAAGTTAGTGAATAATCTTTAATTATTGAAGCCCTCGCCTCTCAATTTTTTTGAACTAAATTTCTGTAGGTGCAAATTATTTTTTAACTTTACGCCGCAAATGGAAGTGGGCGGCATCTCTTTTCCCAACTTTTGGAAAGCGTACCTGCCGCTAAATGCCGTAGCCCTCTTCCCTGATGATTTCCAAGCAAATAAACAAAACTTTAAGATATGAAAAAATCAATTTTGAGTTTAGCTCTACTCTCGTTACTCGCAGGCCTCTCCGGTTGCGGCGACGACAACAAATATGGCTGGGGTGATCAAACCTACAACATCCAGACCAAATCGCTGGGCGTGGTTTTGCCTACCAACACAAGTGAAGACCCTTATTTCCTCTCCAGTGTGATATTCAAGTTCTCACAGTCGCTCGACGATGGTAAGTTCACCGTTTCAACCGTGGGCGATATCTCCCTTGGCGCTTACGACAACCTGAGTTTCACCTCGCCGGCCACTACTCCCACCGGAAACACTACCACTGTAGTGATTCAGCCGCTCCCCTTTGAGTCGAAATCCGGCCAGACAGTGAAGCTCGATAGCCGCATCACCTCCCAATATTGGTATTACAACTCTACCGACGGACAATACACTTCCAACCCCACAAGCGTGCCTTACGGAACTTTCAATATCTCAAAAGTCACCGTCAACGACGACTATGTGATAAAGACCTTCCAAGAGAAGTGCGTCTATGTAGGCTCCACCTCCGTGGGCCGCAACGGTTCGGTAGACTACACCACAAGCACCACCTTCTATCAGGTGGAAATCAACATCGACACCAAGAAGGCCACCGTCTACATCTACAACGCCAAATTTGCCGACGCAATGCCTATCATCTCTGTGATGCGTCTGCGCAACCTCGACCTTACCGCCAGCCGCTCAAACGGCTATCAGATTTCGGGCGAGAACGTAGTGCCGCAGATTCAAGAAGGTAGCAACTGGGTAGACAATGAGCAATTTACATTCAATAAATTCATCTTGGCCCCCTCGAGCGACAACCTCTCTTATGCAGCAATCAGTTTCCAAGTGGCAAATGCCTACAACGCCACATTCTCAGGCACATACATCATCCAATAATCCGGAGGGCTAACCGCCCCTCCCCCCGAAACGCACCATACGCAGGCTGTGTCATAATTCAAATATGGCGCAGCCTGCGCTCTATTTTGTCCGAATGGCGTTGCGAGTTTGTTCGGATAGCGGAGCAAGCCTAAGTGTGGCGCAAAAGAGGATTTAACAAAATGCACAAAACGGAGGAAAGTGTGTAAATTCACCTTGAAATTGTAGGATGATTATTTGGCGCGATTAAGAAATTTTTGCTACCTTTGCACTGACTTATGGGCAAGGGCCTATGAGCATAACCCGGAATTATACGACAATTATTTAATATATAGCAACTTATATGAGTCTACTATTGAGCGACACATATACTGTCAGCAATGGTCAGTGGGCGATATCAGCTGTGCTTGCGGGACTATTCTTAGTTTTCGCAGCGCTTTTGATGGCAAAGCTCATGGGTCCGCGTTCCTTCTCAGTGATGAAGGGGGAAACATATGAATGTGGTATTCCTACACGCGGCGAGTCGATGGTACAATTCAAGGTGGGTTACTACCTGTTTGCCATCCTCTTCTTGATGTTTGACGTAGAGACTGTGTTTCTTTATCCTTGGGCTGTGATATGTCGCAGCTTGGGAAGTGCCGGCCTGATTAGTGTCGGAGTATTTCTTTTCATACTCATTTTAGGCCTTGCTTACGCATGGCGGAAAGGAGCGTTGAAATGGCAGTAAACAAACCGAAAATCAAGTCGATGAAGTATGAAGACTTCAAAGACAATGAGTATATTGACCAGCTTGTAGATGAGCTGAACGCATCGGGTGCCAACGTGGTGGTCGGTAAGTTTGACCAGCTCATGAACTGGGGCCGCGCCAACTCCCTGTGGCCCTTCTGTTTTGGTACCAGCTGCTGCGCAATTGAATTTATGTGCCTCGGCGCCGCCCGCTACGACATGGCGCGCTACGGCGCTGAAGTGGCCCGTAACTCCCCCCGCCAGAGCGACTACATCATGGTGCAGGGCACAATCACTTATCGCATGGCTCCTGCCCTCCGCCGCCTCTATGAGCAGCTCGCCGAGCCCCGCTACGTAATAGCCTGCGGCGGTTGCGCTGTGTCAGGTGGTCCCTTCAAAAAGTCGTATTGCGTAGTGAAAGGTGTTGACCAAATCCTTCCGGTAGATGTATATCTGCCCGGTTGCCCTCCCCGTCCCGAGGCCATGTTCTATGCATTGATGCAGCTCCAGCGCAAAATCAAAGTCCAGAAATTCTTCGGCGGCGCTAACCGCAAAGAGAAGATTGAAGACTTCTTTGCGCAGCATGCTGAAGAGGTAGGTAAATATTGATACTCACAGTGCGAAAGCAATAATAGCAACGAAAATCCATAAATGGAAAATATACAGGAAAGAATAAGTGCTGTTTGCCCCGGTGCAGAGTTTGACACCACGGGCGAGAACTTGCTTATCACCGTTGCCGATAAAGACTGGCACGGCTTGGCAAAACAGCTTAAAGAAAATCCCGAATTTGATTTCGATTTGCTCACCGCTGTAGTGGGCATGGACTGGAAAGAGTCGCTTGGAGTAATTTATTACCTTACAAGTACTTCCCACAATTGGACCGTCATCGAGGTGAAGGTGGCTACCACCGACCGTGAGAATCCTATGATTCATTCGGTGAGCGACCTTTGGAAAGTGGCACTCTTCCAGGAGCGCGAGGTCTACGACTTCTACGGAATTAAGTTTATCAACCACCCCGACATGCGTCGCTTCTTCCTTCGCAACGACTGGGTGGGCTTCCCCCTTCGTAAAGACTACGACGACAGCGAAGAGCTTAATCCCCTGCGCATGACCGACGAGGTCAACGAAGACGACAGCGTGGCTTACATAGAGCAGGAAGACGGCTCTGTGAAGGCTGAACCTCGCAAGGTGTTTACCGACGACGAATACGTAATAAACATAGGCCCTCAGCACCCCTCCACCCACGGTGTGATGCGTTTCCGCGCTTCACTGGATGGCGAAACCATCAAAAAGGTCGACGTGGTGAGCGGTTACATACATAGAGGTATGGAGAAACTCTGCGAAGGACTCACTTATCCGCAGACACTCCACTTCACCGACCGTATGGACTACATGAGTGCCCACATGAACCGCCACTGCTTGTGCATGTGCATCGAAAAAGCCCTCGGCCTCGAGGTGCCGAAACGTGCCCAAGTGATTCGCGTGATGATGGATGAGCTCATGCGCATCTCTTCTCACCTGCTCGCTTTCGGATGTACAGCAATGGATATGGGTGGCACCACCTGCTTCTTCTACGGCTTCAGAGAGCGCGAAATGGTGCTCGACATCTTCGACAAAACTTGCGGCGCGCGCATGTCGATGAACTATAATGTGATTGGTGGTCTGATGGCCGATGTTCACCCCGACTTCGTAAAAGATGTCAAGGAATTCTGCGCCATCATGCCTTCACGCCTCAAAGAATATCACCAAGTGTTCTCCGGCAACGTCATTGCCAAAAACCGTATGGTGGGCGTAGGTCACCTCTCCCTTGAGGATGCTAAAAACTACGACATCACCGGTCCTTCAGGTCGCGGTAGCGGCTGGAGCAACGACACCCGTAAGCACCTTCCCTATTCAATCTATCCAGAACTCGACTTCGAGGAGGTGCTTGAAGAAGGCTGCGACAGCTACTCACGCTACATGGTGCGTATGCGCGAAATAGAGCAGAGCGTCAAGATACTTGAGCAGCTTGTGGATCGCATCCCCGAAGGCCCTGTAAGAGCGCAAGTGCCCAAAATCATCAAGCTCCCCGTGGGCCACTGGTATCAGCAAGTGGAGGCAAGCCGCGGTGCCTTCGGTGTCTACATTGAGAGCACCGGCGAAAAGACCCCTTATCGTGTGCACTTCCAAAGCCCCTGCTTCAACCTGGTGGGCGTCATGGATCTCACCTGCAAAGGCAATATGATAGCCGACCTTATATCCATCGGCGCGGCATTAGACTTTGTGATTCCCGACATAGACCGATAAAGAAAATGTGTGGCAACCCCACGGCGGGGTAGTCATACATTTTTCATGATTTCAAAATAGACAAACACAACGCTAAATATATAACAAAAGCGAGAAATGAACGAACCGACAATAATGTATAATTTCGGAAGCGTGACTCAATGGATCGACAATCTGTTGACGAGTGTTATGCCCACATGGTGCGCCGCCCTGGTAGAATGTATCGTGGTAGCCGCCGTGATATTAGGCGTGTATGCCGGCTTGGCACTATTCTATATATTGTATGAGCGCAAACTCTGCGCTTGGTTTCAGTGCCGCCTTGGCCCTATGCGTGTGGGCCGTTGGGGCTTGTTGCAAGTCTTTGCCGATATGTTTAAGATTCTTATCAAAGAGCTTATCCCTATCAAAGGCACAGACAAATTCCTCTTCGGACTTGCACCCTACATCATCATCGCATCGTCAGTGACCATGTTGGCTTGCTTGCCTTGGGGACAGGGTATGCAAATCATAGACTACAACATCGGTATCTTCTTTGTGCTGGCAGTTTCGTCGGTCGGAATCCTGGGTATCCTCTTGGCCGGCTGGGCGTCCAACAGTAAGTACACTCTTATCGGTGCCATGCGTTCAGGTGCGCAGATGGTGAGCTACGAGCTTTCACTTGGCTTGGCAATCATCACCATGGTGGTAATGGCCGGCTCAATGAACATCAACGATATCGTCACCGACCAATATAGCGGTTGGTACATATTCCGCGGTCATATCCCCGCCATCATCGCATTCCTGATTTATGTGATAGCAGCCACCGCCGAGACCAACCGTGGCCCCTTCGACCTTCCTGAGGCCGAACACGAGCTCACCGCCGGCTACCACACCGAATATTCAGGTATCCACTTCGGCTTCTTCTATCTGGCCGAATACCTCAACCTCTTCATCGTTTCCGGCATCGCCTCAACC
>CAYVAK010000093.1:0-7438 GCA_964448425.1 uncultured Sangeribacter sp. | reverse complement strand
GCGCCGGTTTTTGCGCGGGAAAAGCCCGACAGGGAGCGTCTTGACGGATGCTCTCCGGCGGGCTTTGTGGGGTATGCTCTGTGGGCGGGCCGAGGCCCGGTTGCATCGGGGCGAGCCGGAGGGGCTACCCACAGGGTGTGGCCGAGGTTGTGCCTCGGCAGTGGGGTGCTATTTGGCTATGAGGCTGCGACCTTTCTCTATCGCTGCTTCGTTGAGCGGTATGAGCTTGTGGTGGCGTTCGGGCAGGCTCTTTTTGAGGCCTTTCACTACATTTTCCATCGGGAGTTTGTAGCTCATCACTTCCAGTAGGGCTCCCATTACCACCATGTTGTAGGTTTTGCTGTTGCCCATTTCCAGGCAGGCGTTCATTGCTTCGATGCAGTGTACATTGATGTCGGTGCGTGTGGGCGGTTTGTGTATGCCGTTGTTGTCGTAGATGAGCACTCCGCCGGGTTTTACTTTCGACTCGAATTTGTCGAGGCTTTGCTGGTTGAGCACCACTACTATGTCGTAGCTGTCGAGGATGGGCGAGGAGATTCGCTCATCGGATAGGATTACGGTGACGTTGGCTGTGCCGCCGCGCTGTTCGGGACCGTAGGAGGGCATCCAGGTCACTTCTTTGTTGTCCATCAGTCCGCTGTAGGCCAGTATTTTACCCATTGAGAGCACACCTTGACCTCCAAATCCTGCTATGATTATTTCTTGTGTCATTTCTTTTTTTAGGTTTTTGTGAGTGTTGGCTTGAGAGGGTGGGCGGGGCCCACCCTTGGGGCTTTTCTCAAGGTTTATTTATGCTTCTTCCCCGGGCTTTACATCTTTCAGGTCGCCCAACGGATATTTCTTAAACATGTGTTCGGCCATCCATTCGTTGGCTTTTTCGGGGCTCATTTTCCAACCGGAGTTGCAGGTTGATACTACTTCTACCACCGATGTGCCGCGTTTGTTGATGGCGTTTTCAAATGCTTTCTTCAGGGCTGCTTTGGTTTTCCTCACTGCGGCGGCTGTGTGCACTGATTGGCGGGTCACATAGCATGTGCCGTCCAGGATTGCCATGAGGTTGGTGATTTCCAGTGGGTGTCCGTTCAGGTCTACTCTACGGCCGTAGGGGGTGGTGGCTGTCTTTTGGCCTATGAGGGTGGTGGGGGCCATCTGGCCGCCGGTCATGCCGTAGATTGCGTTGTTGACGAAGATCATCACTATGTTTTCGCCGCGGTTGGCAGCGTGGATTGATTCGGCGGTGCCTATGGCGCTCATGTCGCCGTCGCCTTGATAGGTGAAGACTACATTTTTGGGCCACAAGCGTGAGAGGGCGGTGGCTACGGCCGGTGCACGTCCGTGTGCTGCTTCTACCCAGTCAACATCTATATAGTTGTAGGCGAAGACTGCACAGCCCACCGGGGATACGCCGATTGTGCTGTCTGCTAATCCCATTTCAGCCACTACTTCTGCCACCAGTTTGTGTATCACACCGTGGGAGCAGCCGGGGCAGTAGTGCATATGAACTTCCTCAAGAAGTTCAGGCTTGCAATACACCTTATTTTCTTCTTTTATGATATCTGAGAGTTCCATGTTTGCTGTTTTTGTGTGGTCCTTATTTTATTATTTTGTTTTTTAGGGCGTTGAGCACTTCTTCGGGGCTGGGGATGATGCCGCCGAGGCGTCCGAAGTGTTCCACCGGTATGCGGTCGTGCACTGCCAGGCGCACATCTTCTATCATTTGGCCGGCGTTGAGCTCTACGCAGAGTATGCCTTTTTTGCCTTCTGCGGCTTTCTCTATGGCTTCATAGGGGAAGGGCCACAGGGTGATGGGGCGCAGGATGCCTATCTTTATGCCCTCTTTGGCGGCTATCTCTTTGGCTTTGGTGCAGATTCGTGCCACACTGCCGAAGGCTACCATCAGATAGTCGGCTCCTTCGGTGTCGATTTCTTCCCAGCGGGTTTCGTTTTTGGCTATCTCTTTGTAGCGGGCTTGCAGGCGCTCGTTGATTACTTCCATTTTTGAGCTTTCGAGCTCCAGGGAGGTTATCACGTTGCGCTTTCTGCCTCCTTTGCGGCCGAATGCGGCCCAGGGGCATTGTGCCATCACTTCTTCGTCGGTGCGGCGCGGACGCTGCTCGGGAAGCACTACCTTCTCCATCATCTGGCCCACGATTCCATCGGCCAGCACCATGGCGGGGTTGGTGTATTTAAAGGCCAGGTCCATGCCCAGACCTACGAAGTCTACCATTTCTTGCACTGTGGAGGGCGCAAGCACTATGAGATGGTAGTCGCCGTGACCACCACCTTTGCAGGCTTGGAAATAGTCGGCTTGTGAGGGCTGGATGGTGCCAAGGCCCGGACCGCCTCTCATTACATTTATTACTAATGCCGGAAGCTCTGCTGCGGCTATATAGCTTATTCCTTCTTGTTTCAAGCTCACACCCGGCGATGAGGAGGAGGTCATCACCGCTTTGCCCGATGCTGCTCCGCCATATACCATGTTGATGGCGGCCAGCTCTGATTCGGCCTGTAGAACGGTCATTCCGGTGGTCTCCCAGGGCATCAGCTCCTCAAGGGTCTCGAGCACTTCACTTTGCGGGGTGATCGGATAACCAAAGTAGGCATCAAATCCGTAGCGTATGGCTGCATGTGCCAACGCTTCGTTGCCTTTCATCAGTCTTACTTCTTCTTTCATTTTCTTAAATGATTGTGTTTTTGATGGTTAATCTTTCTGTGAATCTTCTCGTCGGCGCTTTGAGGCCGTTAGTCTGCTTTGCAGCGGTAGACTTCTATACAAGCATCCGGGCACACCAGTGCGCATGACTGGCATCCGATGCAATTGTCCGGCTGCGACATGTAGGCGAAATGATATCCTCGATCATTGACGTCTGCTGATAGGGAGATGGTTTGCGTTGGGCACGCCACGGCGCAGAGATTGCAGCCTTTGCATCTCACCTGATTCACGGTAATAGCTCCTTTAATCTTTGCCATTGTTTTCGTTTTCTCTTAAGGGTGGTTATTGTTGTTGCTTGGCCTTTTTGCTTTTGTGGCACCTTTCGCTTAGGTGAGGGAGAGGGTAGAGAGTGTGCTCAGCCTTGGTTACGTCTCTCGTCTGCTCTTTTCGCAGCGCTGTGATGCCTTCCGGTGGGCAAAAATCCGTAATGTTGTCTGTTTTTCTAATCGCTGATGAGCGCGTTTTCACGGCAGATTTTTTCTGCTTTTGTGTGGATAGATAGGGCTCTTGCTTTGGTGTGTGTGGCTTTCCCTTTTTGTGCAGCTGCTCAAGCCGGGCTCGATTGCTTGCAAAAAGTTGTGTAATCATGGTCGCAACACCCAAAATCGGGCTTATCTGCTTACAACAAGCAAATTTAATTCTTTTTTGTTATTTATCAAAATTAAAACCCAATTTTTTTTCAGATGTTTTTTAGCACCTCCTCCGGGCCTCTTTCATCGCCGCTTTTTGTGCTGCTTTCATCGCCGCTTTTTGCTCTCCTTTCATCGTCGCTTTTCCGGGGCCTTCGGTTTGGCTCTTTGGGGGTGGGGCGGCTCTGTTTTTTTTGGGGGGGAAGTGGGCCGGCGGGCCGAGGTGTAAAATGAGCCGAGATGAGGCTTCGCTCCCCCGGGGGGGGCGGCTTCATCTCGGCTATATTGGGCTTTTGCGACTCTCTTTAGACGCCCGACTTGTAGATTCCGCGTACTGCCAGCAGGTAGATGCAGATGAGCAGCAGGGTGATTATGATGTAGGGCTGGGGGTTGAAGCCTTGGACGAGTGCAAATACTAGGTGTTCCACCAGGAATATAAACACAAACAGCAGGGAGAGCACTTTGATGTTGGCTCCGGTTCTGGGCGCTTCGTATTTCATGCCTATGCCGGCGCCAAGGCAAAGGAATAGGCTCACAAATCCGCCTATGCCAAGCATTACTGCGTTGTCGGCCACTTCGGCGGGCATGCTCACTGCCCAGGCCAGCATTACTGAAATGATGGCGGCGATTACTATTGTAAACAGGTTAATCTTCATGGCTGTAGAGTAGTATATATTTGTTGACTTCGGCTACTTGGTGGGCATATTTCCACGCATTCATGCCCGGGCGCCACACTAAGGTTTGGGCGTTCAGGTGGTTGCGTTTCACCAGTGTGGGGAGCTCGTCGGCGCTGAAGGGGCCGGCCACATTGTTGTCGGCCACTATATATGTGGCTGGCTCTTGTGCTATGGTTGCGGCGCCGAGGGTGCTGCCGGCATATGTCTGGCCGGGCACTTGCATCTTGTTGATGGCTGTGTTCATGGTGTTGACCATCTGATTGGCTACAGCCATGCTCATGCCAATCTCCATAAGGCGGTCTACCGAACTAAAATCCGTACACATATCTCTTATTATTGTGTGAGGGGGTTATTGTTTATGGTTGGTTGTGTCTATTTAGGGCATGGGGGGTGCCGGGGGCATTGGGGGAGGCACTGTTCCGGTGCCGGGAATCGGCGGTGCTCCTGCGGGTGTGGGGGGAGCAAACAGTGTTGATAGTTCAGGCACCTGTCCGGCTGCCACCCATGAGGGCATGCCCTGACGCCACACTAAGGTCTGCGCTGTGAGCTGGCCTTGTCCCTGAAGTTGCTGGAGCTGCTGCATGTTGTAGGGGCCGTATTGCTGGCCGTTGATGGCTACGGTGAATTGCACTTGCGGCATGGCCGGCGGGGTGTTGGTTGCTGCGGCAAAGCCGTTGTTGAGCTGGCTGCCCATCTGGTTGACCATGCCGGCCATCTGCTGGCCCATGGCGCTGCCCATGGCCATGCCGGTCATAAACTGTGCCGGGTTGATGCCGCTGCCGCCGCTGCCGCCGCCTATTACGCCGGCCGCGCCCATTGTGGTGGCTGCTGTCTGAAGCACATCGGCTTGGCGATTAAGCGCGTGAGCTCCGATAAATTGGGTCTCTGTCTGGAGGCGCTGTGCACGCTGTGCCTCTTCGCGTTGCACTTGGAGGGTGGCCTCGATGTTGGCTGCGTTGATGGCTTGCATGTCGCTGAGGTTCTTGATGTTGACGGCTGTCTGGGCGTTGATGGTTGCGGTCTGCTGTTGGGCTGTGACGTTGCGCAGCTCTTCCCAGCCTTCGCTCTCCTTGTCGGGGGTGATGCGTGAAAGGTCGAAGCGTTTCAGGTTCACACCAAAGTCTTCAAGGTCTTCTTTGAGCTTGGCTTTGAGGGTGTCGTTGATTTCGTCGATTTTGCGCTCTATCTGCACCAGGGGGAATCCGGCGTCGGCGGGCGCGTTGCTTATCACTGCTTTCACTCTGCGTTTCACAGCATCTTCTATCTGGCGCTTGAAGTCGTCGAGGGTGAATTGGGTGAGTCGGTTGAGCTTTATGAAGCTCTTGTAGTCGGTGATGTTGAAGGTGAGGGAGCCACCGGCCGATACGGGCACCACATAGTCCAGGAAGCGAGGATCGGCCACATCAAAATAGGGCACTCCGAATTTAATCTGGATGTTGCCGGCCAGGTTGATGAAGTAGATTTCGGCCTGGAAGGGGCTCTCGCCGCCAAATGCGAGTCCCATGAGCTTGCTCAACACCGGGAAGTTGGCGGTCTTGATGGTCTCATCGAAGGGACCCACTATGAAGTCTTGGTTGCTGCCGTCGCGCTGTTTGTACACAAAGACGGCCACCTCGCCATCCTTCACTCTCAAGGAGCTGCCGAAGCGTATGGAGTTTTCTCGTGTGGTGCTGTTGATCTCTTGTCCTGCCGGACGCCATTTCCACACCAGATATTCTTGCTCATCGCAGCGTATCACATTTAAGATGCCGCCGCTTTTGCCTTTTCCAAATAGTCCCATACTCTTTTATTTTAGTTTGATTTTGTAGTCTTTAGCCATATCTTCATATTCCGAGAGGGCGTTGCTATCGTTCCTTAGAGTAATCTTAGCTTGCAGGTAGATTGCTCTTGCTTTGTCGGCCCATGTAGATCGCAATTCATTATCCTCTTCGGAGCCTTGGGTGCTAAATATTCCTGCTTTTTTACCCTTGGTGCAGCACAAGGTGAACAGCTCAAGCATTTCCACTTTACCTTTAGGCACCGGGAATGTTGAGATTACGCTTTTCTTTCTAGTAATCTTATTGTCGAAAATTTTTGATATTAGGCCGGGTTTATTGCCGTACTCGCTGTCTACGGCATCGAGCTTTGCGAGCAGTTGGTTCATGGGCGATTCGCCGGCATCGGTCCCAAACTCGTATCCGCACGATTCGCATACTGAGGCCGAGATGTTGTTGATCACATTGCCGCAAGAGGGGCATTTTCTCACTTCCGATTGTTTGCGAGCCGGAGCGGCAGGAGCGGCCGGCTTTGAGGCTGCAACCACAGCTGCATCGGCTGCTCTACGCTTGTTTTCTGCCTCTTGAGCCTGCTGCTTGAGATATTGCTGCTGCTTGTAGAGACGGGCTTCCAGCACCACCACAAATTCATCCATGCTCACACCCTCTTCCTGGGCGTTTCTAACCAGCACCTGACGCTCAAGGTCGGTAATCTCGCCATCGGCTATGGCTGCATCGATGATGGCCTCCAGTTTATCGCTGAAGCCGGTTTTCGATTTCTTGTGGGTCGTGGCTTCAGGAACGGGCGGTACGGCTGACGGCGCAAACGGCATGGCCGGTATGGGCGGCACACTGTTGTTGGAGAATAGGGCGTTGACCTCTTTCACCTCCGAAGCGGCTTGCCAGTTGCTCATGCCTTTCATATATACGTAGGTGTCTTTTGTGAGCCTGCCGTCGCCTATCATCTCCAGAAGGGTGGCGCGAGAGTAGGGGCCGTATTGCTGGCCGTTGATGGCTACCATCACATTAAGTGTGGCCATATCCTTTTTTGCCGGAGGTGGTGGCGGGGTTGGAGGTGTGGCTCCTCTTCGGTTACTTGCAAAAGCTGATGCTACACCGCCCACTGCGGCGCCCACTGCGGCACCCACTGCGGCTTCTGTAAGAGCTTCTGTTGCCTTCTGTGAGGCTTTGATTGCCGCCTTCTTGGCTTGCTTGGCTGCGATGCCGTCTAAATCGTCGGGCACCACCATGTCGGCAATGCTGTCGCCAACTATCGAGCTCAGACCCGATTTAGCTAGTTTAGATAGAAATCCCATAGTGTGAGTATTTTTCTATTTGCAGGTTGTCGCTACTGCTATTTACTATATATATTGTGTATCTATATTGCGCTCTATATCGTGTGTCTCTATATCGACCACCTATATCGCGCATCTAATATGCTATGCCACACACACATATATATAATTCTGCTGAGCCACAACCGTGGTTAGTATTTGATTTAACGAGTTTTTTTTGATTTAGCTGCCGGATTCTGCTCTATGAGCAGCGCATGGCTTAAAGGCAGTGTGAAACGTAAAGTTTTCCTCCTGTCAAGTAATGCCTTCTCCTGAGTAGTTAAAAATTGAGCGGCTACATTGATGCAGACTTCTCTTGCAGACTATGTCT
>CAYVAK010000092.1:0-7485 GCA_964448425.1 uncultured Sangeribacter sp. | reverse complement strand
TGGTGGTATGAAGGCTACAAGATGGCAGAGAACGCCGGTTGGGCCCTCACCGACAAGATTACATTTACCGACAACGCTCAGCAAGACAAGCTCGACGCTGCAACAATCTACTCAACCCTTGAGAATGAGATCATACCTCTGTACTTTGCCAAGAATTCAAAAGGCTACAGCCCCGAATGGATTCAATACATCAAACGCAGCATAGGTAAGATAGCTCCTCACTACACAATGAAACGTCAGCTCGACGACTACATTGCACGCTTCTACACTCCGGAGGCAAAACGCGCTGCCAAGCTCAAAGCAAACGACTTTAAGGTGGCTCGCGAAATCGTGGCTTGGAAAGAAGAGGTTGCTTCTAAGTGGGATCAGGTTGAGGTTCGCTCAGTGAACATGAGCCAGCTCACCGACAGCTCGGCAACAGTGGCTTCAGGTACCGACTTCCAGGCAGAATGCGTGGTTGACACCAAGGGCCTCGGCAAGTCGATTGGTGTAGAGCTTGTGACCTACAAAGAGCACAACGGCCAAAGCACATTCTCACACGCTCGTGAGCTCAAAGCAGTGAAAGAAGAAAACGGCATAGTGACCTACAAACTTAAAGACAAAGTCTTTGATGCAGGCATCTATCGCTACAGCTTCCGTATGTTCCCCAAGAACTCACTTCTCCCCCACCGCATGGACTTCGCTTACCTGCGTTGGTTCTAAAAATCAGACAATCCAATAACGTAATAGGCGTGTCGGGCATCATTGGTGCTCGACACGCTATCTTTTTTCGCGAAAATTAGCTAATTTTGCATTAGAATAACGAGCACTAAAATGGCACTTGAAATAGAACACAAATATCTGGTAACCGACGACTGCTATAAAGAGATGGCAGAGCGCACCTGCGAGATAAAGCAAGGCTACCTTAATCGCGACCCGGAAAGGACTGTGAGGGTCAGAATTAAAGACGAGGAAGGTTTTCTGACCGTGAAAGGCAAGACCCAAGCTTGCGAAGGCGAGAAAGCCGACACCCGATGCGAATTTGAATACCGCATACCGAAGGCCGATGCTCTCTCGCTTCTGGGGCTATGCACCGCGCCGATTATTGAGAAGACCCGCCACATGGTGAAATGGGAGGGCAAACTCTGGGAAGTAGATGAATTTCACGGCTCCAGAGAGGGGCTCACAGTAGCTGAGATAGAGCTATCCGAAGCCAAAGAGAGCTATTCACTACCGCCGTTTGTGGGCAAAGAGGTGACCGCCGACCCGCAATACTATAATTCCAATCTCTAAGTGCCCCTAAAGCGTTATTCATATAGGAAACACAGAATCGGGGGCCAAGTGATAGCCTCAAATTCTAAATAACACCCAAAGAATTTGGACAGCAAAGTCATACAAATAAAAGGCGCAAGAGCCAACAATCTTAAGAATATTGACCTTGAGCTAAAGCGCAATCAGCTGATAGTAATCACCGGAGTGAGCGGCTCGGGCAAATCGTCGCTGGCCTTCGACACCCTGTATGCCGAGGGACAACGGAGGTATGTGGAGAGCTTATCGGCTTATGCACGCCAGTTTCTGGGGCGAATGCAGAAGCCTGAATGCGACTATATAAAGGGGATTCCCCCGGCCATCGCCATAGAGCAAAAGGTGAACACACGCAACCCCAGAAGCACCGTGGGCACCTCCACCGAGATTTACGACTACCTCCGCATGCTATATGCAAGAGTGGGCAAGACCATCTCGCCTATCAGCGGAGAGGTGGTGGAGAAGATCACGGTGGACAACATCGTGGAGCGCATTGCCGCGCTACCTCTTGGCAGTCGCATAGCCATTCTGGCGCCGATTCAGCTGCCCAAGGGGCGCAAATTTGCCGAACAGCTCGACATCTACCTAAAGGAGGGCTACTCCAGGTTGGAATGCGATGGCCAATTTCCCGACATCACAGATGTGATTGCCGACAAGAGTGCCGGCAGCCCCGAGAAATATAGGCTTCTGATTGACCGCCTGGCTGTATCGGCCGACAAGGATGAAATCAGCCGACTTGCCGACTCACTTGAGACCGCCTATTTTGAGGGTCACGACAGCTGTGTGGTGAAGATATGGACCGGCAAAGAGGTCACCGAGCGCGTCTATTCCAAGCTCTTCAGCGCCGACGGCATGGAGTTTAGAGAGCCCACCGATGCAATGTTCAACTTCAACAACCCTTACGGCGCCTGCCCCACCTGCGAGGGCTTTGGCAAGGTGATGGGCATAGATGAGAATCTGGTGGTGCCCGATAAAAGCCTCTCCATCTACGAAGATGCCATACAATGCTGGCGCGGCGAGAAGATGAGCGAATGGAAAAAGGAGCTCATACATCTGGCCCCGCGATACGGATTCCCGATTCACACCCCCTACTGCCGCCTGAACAAGAAAGATATTGACTTCCTTTGGCACGGCAAAGGTAGTTGGCCGGGCATCGACGGATTCTTCGGCTGGGTGGACAGCAACCAATATAAGATACAATACAGAGTGCTTAAAGCACGCTACCGAGGCAAAGCCATATGCCCTACCTGCAACGGCGACCGACTCAAAAAGGATGCCGAATATGTGAAGATAGGCGGTCGAAGCATCTCCGAGCTTGTGAAGATGCCTATTACTTCACTCAGAGAATTTTTCAACACCCTGCAATTAACTGAGAGTGAACGAGCTATAGCAAAGCGACTACTGACCGAAATTACTAACCGAATAGGCTTCCTTTACGATGTAGGCTTGGGCTATCTCACCCTTGACCGTCTCTCCAACACCCTGTCGGGCGGTGAGAGCCAACGCATAAACCTCGCTTCATCGCTGGGCTCGGGATTGGTAGGGTCGCTCTACATACTCGACGAGCCATCCATAGGTCTGCACCCACGCGACACCGACCGCCTGATAGGTGTGCTCAAGAAGCTGCGCGCCCTTGGCAACACCGTCATTGTAGTGGAACACGATGAGGAGATTATGCGCAATGCCGACTACATAGTGGACATAGGCAAAGACGCCGGCCGACTTGGCGGCAATGTGGTGTGGGCCGGAACCATTAAGAAGGCTCTAAGCGATAGCGAAAAGACAACCGACTCATACACACTCGATTATCTTCGAGGCACTCGCCATATAGACTACAATCCGATGCGCCTCCCATGGCGAAAATATATTGAGGTGAAAGGAGCTATGGAGAATAACCTCAAAAACATAGACGTGAAATTTCCTCTGGAGGTCATGACTGTGGTGACCGGTGTGAGCGGTTCCGGCAAATCGACCTTGGTGAGGGAGATTCTATATAAAGCTTTGGTGAGACATCTGGGCGAACCGGGCGACGCTCCCGGCACACACTCATCGCTGTCAGGCAATCTGGAAGCTATAAAGCATGTGGAATTTGTGGACCAAAATCCTATCGGCGTCTCCTCAAGGAGCAACCCGGCCACATATCTGAAAGCCTTCGATGAGATTCGCGCCCTCTTTGCCGACACTCAAGCAGCCAAGCAGATGGGATTTACCGGTGCATTCTTCTCGTTTAATTCCGACGGGGGCCGATGCGACGAGTGCAAAGGCGAAGGCACTGTGACCATACCAATGCAATTCATGGCCGACATTAAGATTAAATGTGAGGCCTGCAACGGCAAACGATTCAAACAAGACATATTGGAGATTGAATGGAACGGCAAAAACATATCCGATGTGCTGGATATGACTGTAAATCAAGCCATTGAATTCTTCTCCTCCGGCACCTCATCAGCCGCAACCAAGCGCATAGTGAAGCGCCTGCTACCACTCCAACAAGTGGGCCTTGGATACATAAAGCTGGGGCAATCAAGCTCTACCCTTTCCGGCGGTGAAAATCAGCGAGTTAAGCTTGCCTATTTCCTGTCGCAAGAACGCCCGGAGCCATCGCTGTTTATCTTCGACGAGCCAACCACGGGCCTGCATTTCCACGACATTTCGACACTACTAAAGTCGCTTCGCCAACTCATAGATAAAGGCCACAGCGTGCTCATCATAGAGCACAATTTGGATGTCATAAAGTCGGCCGACTGGATTATAGACATCGGCAAAGAGGGTGGCGAGAAAGGTGGCGAGCTGGTGGCAGAGGGCACACCGGAGAGTGTGGCCGGTAACCCCGACTCCTACACGGGGCAATTTCTAAAAGAGAAGCTAACGAACAGTTAATTAATAGATTATAAGCAGATTAATGAGCAGACTAATAAATAAACACACACAGCTCGCTGCGGCCATGGCAGTCATAATCCTTGCCTTCACAGCCTGCAAAGAGGAGCATAAAGTTGACCCGGTGACAGAGAAAGTCAACGAGCTATATAAGAGCATCTCCGAGCTGTATGTCACATATACCGACTCCCTGGCCCATGCCACCGACTCGGCAGATATTGAGGGAATTTGCTCCCGACTCGACGACCGCATCAGAAAAGTATATCTGGCTTACCCCGCCGAGTTTGACACCAAGCTGAGCGATGCTCAAAACGAGAAACTGTGGAACCTCGCTCAGAAATACATCAAGCTACGCGAGAAACGCATGTGCCCCAAAATTGTGGCCTCAACCGACAGCGTAGCCTCCGACTCGGCAAATGCGGCATCGGCAACCGAACCGGGCCTTTGACGTGTAAAAGCTGAAATATACGGATATTTTTCACTATATTTGCAGTGTAAAGAGATGTTCCACTCTCACTCTTTAGGAATATATCTAAACCGTTACTTCAAACAAAAGCAGTTATCACTATGAATATCAACAAAGTAGCTGACAACATCTATTTTGTCGGCGTCAACGATAGGGTCACAACCCGCTTTGAAGGGCTATGGTCACTGCCCTATGGTGTGAGTCTTAACTCATACCTGATTAGAGGCGAGAAGGTAGCGCTCATCGACACCGTGAGCGTAGGCGACAGCAACAACCTGATAGCCAATCTCAACCTCGTATCCTCAAAAATAGACTATCTGATAGTGAATCACATGGAGCCCGACCACTCCGGTGCCATACCCGAAATTATAGCCCACAACCCCGGCATTAAAGTCGTGACCAACAAGATTGCGATAGGCATGATTAAGGGCTTCTACCACATAGACGACGACAGTGTGTTTATGGAGGTGAAAGATGGCGACACCCTTGACTTGGGCAACGGACAGACACTTCGCTTCTATATGACCCCGATGGTGCACTGGCCCGAGACAATGATGACCTATCTGGAAAGCAGCAAGATGCTATTCTCCGGCGATGCATTCGGCACATTCGGCGCGCTAAGCGGCGAGATACTCGACTCAGCCTACCTCTTTGAGGACTTTGAGAACGAGATGCGTCGCTACTACACAGCTATCGTGGCCAAATACAGTGTGCACGTGCAAAAGGCGCTCAAGAAACTTGCCGGAGTAGAATTAGAATACATCTGCCCCACCCACGGCCCCGTGTGGCATGATTACATCAACGAGGTGGTGGACGCTTACAACAACATGAGCCTGCAAGAGCCGGAAGATGGCGTAGTGATAGTCTACGGCACTATGTATGGCAACACCGCAGCCATGGCCGAGCAGGTGGCCACATCACTGCGCGCCGAAGGGGTGAAAACTGTGAAAATCTACGATGCCGGAGCCACAGAAATGAGCTTCATACTCAGAGACATATGGCGCTACAAAGGCCTGATAGTGGCATCGCCCACCTACAGCATGGACCTCTTCCCGCCTATTGAAGCATTGCTCACAGCCCTGAGAATCAGAGAGATTAAGAATCGCGTGACAGCTGCCTTAGGCTCATTTGCTTGGGCGCCCTCAATAGCTGCAAAGAAGATAGAGCAACGACTCACTGAGATGGGCCTTACAGTGGCCGATACATTCTCCGTGAAACTCGCGCTCAATGAAGCATCACTGCAATCGCTGCGCGAACTAAGCCACAAATTTGTAGAACTACTTAACACCCCCAACTAAGCCGCCGCAATGACGGACATAGAGACACATCCATTTGAACCATGGCTGCCTGAGAATGCCAAACTGCTTATGTGCGGCACCTTCCCGCCATCACCACAGCGCTGGAGCATGGAGTTTTACTACCCCAACTTCATCAACGACATGTGGCGCATCTTGGGTCTGATATTTCATTCGGATGTGTCGCATTTTGTAGACAGCGCCAAGAAAGGTTTCCGCCTTGAAGAGATAAAGCAGATGCTTAACGAGAAGGGAATAGCCATCTACGACACCGGCTATCGGGTGAGGCGATTGAAAGGGAATGCGTCCGACAAATTCCTGGAGATTGTGACACCGGTAGACTTCGGCAAAATAATTTCAGCCATCCCGGAGTGTCGGGCAATAGTCTCAACAGGGCAAAAGGCCGCCGAAGTGATAGCCGCATGCACGGCCTCAAAGGTGCCCTCGGTAGGCAGCTATGTGCCGGTAAATATCTCCATGCCCGACGCCTCACTAAAGCCACTGCTTCACTTCAGGATGCCATCCAGCTCACGAGCCTATCCACTCAAACTCGAAAAGAAAGCGGAAATCTACGCTTCAATGTTTAAACAGTTGCAAATCACATAATTAAGAAATCGTAACAACAATATATGATCGACGCAATAATCACGGCAATACCAACCTCAGCCGCCGACATTTTCTCTTGGTTTATCGACAATGCCAACTACACCTTTGTGTTTGTGCTAATGATGATTGAGAGTTCATTCATACCCTTTCCCTCCGAAGTCATAGTGCCCCCGGCAGTATATTTAGCATGCCAAAGCGGAGCCGGAGCCATGAACCCATATATGGTAGTGGTAATTGCCACCCTCGGTGCCTTGGCGGGAGCTTATGTCAACTACTTCCTATCAGTGTGGATAGGACGCCCGATGGTCTACAAATTTGCCGACAGCAAATTCGGGCATATCTGCCTGATAAACAGGGAGAAGGTTGAGAAGGCCGAGAAATATTTCGACACCCACGGAGCCATCTCCACATTCATAGGCCGACTGATTCCCGCTATTCGCCAATTGATATCCATACCGGCAGGTTTGGCCAAAATGAACATCGTGGTTTTTACAATCTTCACCACTCTCGGCGCCTTGGTATGGAACACAATCTTGGGCCTTCTGGGCTTCTGGCTATCCGAGACGGTAAGTATTTCCGAACTTCTGCCCTCCATTGAGAAATACAACGGCTATCTCACCATAGGAGGCTTGGTGATTCTCGCCATATGCGTATTGGTGATAATCTATAATGTTGTGCGCCAACGCCGTAAACGCAACCAATAAACAGCGCGGCGCATATCAACGCCTACCGACACATATAATCTCAACTATTCATAAAACTCATATCATAAAACAGAAATCGATGAAGACTTCACCATCATTACTCTCAGCCGACTTCGGCAATCTCAACAAAGATTTAGAGATGATAAACAGCTCGGCAGCCGACTATCTTCACTTGGATGTGATGGACGGCGTATTTGTGCCCAACATTTCATTCGGATTTCCGGTGATGAAGGCAGTAGCCAAGCACTGCACC
>CAYVAK010000091.1:2440-7549 GCA_964448425.1 uncultured Sangeribacter sp. | reverse complement strand
GCTACCCTTCGCCCTCCTTCCTTGACTTGGTGGAGGAGGTGGTGCCCGACCAGGTCACCTTGGTGCCCGACGCTCCCGACGCCCTCACCTCTTCGGCCGGCTGGGATGTGGAAGCGCATGCCGACTTCCTTGCCCAAGTCACCTCACGCCTGAAAGCCAAAGGCATCAGAGTGTCGATATTTGTGGGCACCGACGCCGAGTCCATTCGCGCCGCCAAGCGCGTGGGCGCCGACAGAGTGGAGCTCTACACCAAGCCCTATGCCGATGCATATCGCGACAACCCCAAAGCTGCCGTCACCCCCTACGTGGAGGCGGCCCAGGTGGCCATTGAAGCCGGCCTCGGCATTAATGCCGGCCACGACTTAAACCTCACCAACCTGAAGTTTTTCGCCTCATCCATGCCTCGCCTTGATGAAGTGTCGATAGGCCACGCCGTGATTTGCGACGCCCTGTATCTGGGCATCACTGAGACCATACGCCGCTATCTCTCTTGCCTTCGATAACGGCCGCCGAATTCACCCTCCCCTCCCTCCCGAGAGTGTTCGGTGAATTCACCTCCCCCCCTCTCTCCGGAGCTCCGGTGAGGAAAACAAACAGAAATAATAACAACATTCTATATCCGTAAAGACCATGCTATTAACAGCCCAAACATCCCACACTCTTTGGTCGCTTGCTGCTGAGGGCGGCTATTTGATGATACCATTAGCAATACTTCTGCTTATCAGCATCTACATCTTCATAGAGCGGTGTCTGACCTTGCGCAGCGCAGTGGCTACCGACCCCACCTTCATGAAGCGCATACGCGAAAACATCATAGACGGCGACATTGAGAATGCCACCCGCCTGTGTCGCAAAAACGACACCGTTTACGCCAAGCTCATCCTCAAAGGCATCACTCGCATTGGTCGCCCCACTCAGGAGGTGCTCAATGCAGTGGAAAACACCGGCAACATTGAAATCTCACGCCTCGGAAAAGGCCTGGCATGGCTCTCCACCACCGCCGCAGCCGCTCCGATGATTGGCTTCCTGGGCACCGTTGTGGGCATGATGCAAGCATTCTTCGCCATGGCCGACGCCGGCACCGCTGTGAGCCTGGCAAGCCTCGGCTCCGGCATCTCCTTGGCTCTTGTCACCACCGTGGCCGGCTTGATAGTGGGCATCTTGGCCCTCTTCGCCTACAACTACCTCACCTCGCGCCTAAATCGCACCATGACCGAGATGGAGAGCCAGACCATGGAATTTATGGACCTCCTCAACGAGCCCGCCAACTAACGCCCTCTCTTCAGGTTGCCGCCCCCGCCCCGGTGCCTCTCCCAGCCGCCTACCCCATTTCGGCGGTGCACCATCTCTTCGGCCCTCCACTCCCCGAGCGCCCATCCCTGCCGGCAGCAGCCCACCACATAACATAAAACCAACCACCCTTGCCGGGTGCCTTCCCCGCCGCCGCTCGCTCCCATTCAGCGCCTCGGCTCGCCGCCCCGGCAAAATCAACGCTTAAAGCCATGCTCAAACGTCAACATAGTCCGATGTCGACATTCTCAATGTCGTCCATGACCGATGTCATATTCCTGTTGCTCATATTCTTCATGGTGGTATCCACATTTGCAGTGCCTTCCGCCATGGAGGTCGACCTGCCCCAGAGCAGCGAACAAGCAAGCCTGAAGCCGATAAGCGAAATATATATCGACAGTGTAGGCTCCTACTATTTTGTGGCCAACCGCTCCGACTCGGTGGCAGCCAACCGTGTTGCCAAAACCGTGACACTGCCGCAGCTGCAAGCCTCGCTCACCCTGATACATGAGCAAGACTCCACTCGCCCCATAGCCCTTTATGCCGACCGCGCCGTTGACTATGGCAAAGTAGTGGAAATATTATCCATGGCTTCAGAATCCGACATCAAAATTGTGCTCGCCACAAAAGCCAAATCCCCGCAAAACTAATTACCCCCTCTCTCACCCCCCAACCAGTGAAGCAGCAAATTACACCCAATCAATATATCGCGGCAATAGCCACCCTGCTTATTGCTGCGCTAATATGCCTGCTACTCTTCATAGTCGACATTGCCACCACCACCTCGGCCCCGCAGAAAGAGAGCCCCAAGCCGCAGCTTGCAGCCCTCGATGAGGAAGAGGAGGAGGAATTTGTGGAGCCCATAATCGAAGACCCCGGCACCACCGATGCCATTGAAGAGCCTACCGAGGAGGCCTCCGCAGCCCCGCTTGGAGAGCCCGAAAAGGCCCCGGAGCCCTCCACCCGCGTGAGCACCTCCGGCCCCAAGGAGAAGCCCAACACCTCATCCGAACACCTTGTGAGTCAAAAGAAGGAGAGCCCCGTGCAGACGGTCACACCATCCAAAAAGAATACCCCCGACTCCAAGATTGCCTCCGAGGTGGGCGGTAAATTCTCGGCCCACAACGGCACATCTACCGGCTCGGCTGTGGGCACTTCCGGCTCAGCCTCCGAAGGCGCCGGCGTGAGCACCTCCGGCACCATGGGCAACGGCCGCGCCATGCTCTCTTGCCCCAAACCCTCGCTCCGCCTCTCAAAAAAGACCACTGTCAAAATTCAGGTGATTGTAAACTCCGAGGGTAAAACCTTGAGCGCCACTTGCTCCACCCCCGGTGTGGAAAACACTCTGAAACAGAAACTTATAGCCGCTGCCAAACAGTCGACATGGACACCCCTCAAAGGTGCCCCCGACGCCTCCGGCACCATCACCTTCACCATTGTGCCGGCGGTGAAGTGATCCACACAGGCCCCTCTCTCCCCCAAGGCACTTAAAAGAACTGTAGTTATGGAAAAAGATATCGACACAATCACTGAGCCGGCTCGCCGGCGATTCGGCATCATCGGCTCTTCGCCCGCACTCTTGCAGGCCATTGAGCGCGCCGTGAAAGTGGCGCCTATCGACCTCTCAGTGCTCATTACCGGTGAGAGCGGTGCCGGAAAGGAATTCTTCCCCAAGATTATCCACAATTTCGGCGCCCGCAAACACAATAAATATATAGCCGTGAACTGTGGCGCCATCCCCGAAGGCACCATAGACAGCGAGCTCTTCGGCCACGAAAAAGGCTCCTTCACCGGCGCTGTGGCCACCCGAAAAGGCTATTTCGAGGAGGCCAACGGTGGCACCGTGTTCCTCGACGAAGTGGCCGAACTCCCCCTCACCACTCAGGCTCGCCTGCTCCGTGTGCTCGAAACCGGCGAATTCCTCAAAGTGGGCTCCTCCTCGGTGCAGAAAACCGATATCCGAATAGTGGCCGCAACTAATGTCGACCTCACAAAAGCTGTGGCTGAAGGCAAATTTAGAGAAGACCTCTTCTATCGCCTCTCCACGGTGCAAATTCAGGTGCCCAACCTCCACGACCGCGGAGGCGCCGACATCCTGCTCTTGGCCCGCAAATTTGCCGCCGACTTCTCGGAAAAATACATGACCCCGCCCATCACATTTTCGCCCGAAGCGCGTCAACTCATGGCCCTTTACCGCTGGCCCGGCAATGTGCGTCAGCTCAAAAATGTGGTGGAACAAGCCGCAATATTTCAGGCCGGCGGCGAGGTGAGCGCAGAATCACTCTCGGCCTATCTGCCCCACAGCTCCTCGGCCAACACCCTGCCCGCCACTATACGCACCTCCGGTCGCACCTACGAGAATGAGCGCGAACTGCTCTGGCAGACCCTCATCTCCATGCAAAACGAAATCAGAATTTTGCGCGAAAAGCTTGAAGGCACCGACCCCTCAATCTCCGGCGACACCGCCCCGCTTTCCCACCGCCTGGCTCACTTCGACCGCCCCTCCCGTGCCGACTATGTAGACTACGAGAATGCCGCCCCTTCGCTCGAAGAAACCGAGCGCGAAAGCATTCGCCAAGCACTGATGCGCAACGGCGGTGTGCGCAAAAAAGCCGCGCAGGAGCTCAACATCTCCGAACGCACCCTCTATCGCAAAATCAAAGAATACGGCCTGGAAAATTAATTCACTCACAAACCCTACTCACCCGACCAACCCACTCACCCGACCACTCATACACCAACCCATACAAACCCAAGTGATGCGACACATTCTCACCACATTCCCACATAAGCTACTCCTATCACTCACCCTGCTCATGCTCGCCCTAACATCGTGCGTGACCTACACCTTCAATGGCTCTACACTTAACTATAATGTGTATCGCACAATTAATATAGGTGAGTTCCCCATACGTGCCGCCCTCGTCTACCCTCCCTTGCAGCAGACCTTTGAAAATCGCTTGCTCAATGTGGTGAGCCGCCAGACTCGCCTCCAAGAAGTGGACGGCCAAGCCGACCTTGATATGACCGGCGAAATCACCGGCTACGCACTCTCACCCCAAGCTGTGGGCGAAGACGCGTATGCCACTCAGACACGCCTAACCATCACAGTGAGAGTGAAATATACCGACCATAAGAACGACGCCAACTCTGTGGATCAGTCCTTCTCCGCTTATCGCGACTTCTCAAGCTCCGAGCTCCTCACCGACGTGCAAGACGAGCTCTGCGAAGAGATTACCAATGAGCTGGTCGACTTAATCTTCAACGCAACACTTGGCAACTGGTAATTAACAGATTAACCTATTTCTACAACCCATGAACCGGCAACTCCACGACATACTAAACCCCTCTGAACCCTACACCGAGGAGAAGCTCAAAGCCTTGGCCGAGAAATACCCCGGATTCTCCCTCCCATCCCTTGTGGCCCTAAAAAGCACCGCCACCGACCGCCGCACACAGGAATATGCCGCCCCACGGGTGGCTGTCACCCTCCCCTCAATCGACTCCCTGCGCCAAATAGCCGGCGACCGTGCAGCCCTCCTCACCGATTTCTACCCCTCGACTCCACAAGCCGAGACCCCCTCAACGCTCGACACAATATCCTCATTCCTCGACACTTACGGTTCGGCCGACGCTCGCGAGACAGATGCTCTCACAAAGGCAATCTTCAACCCCGTGCCCGACTATGCCGCCGTGCTTGAGGCTGAAGCCCGCTCCTCGGCCCCCGAGGAGAGCGACCTCGACCCCGCGAATGTTGGCGAGCAAGATGCAGCCATCAACCGCTACATAGCCGCCAACCTAAATGCCCCCTCCGCGTCC
>CAYVAK010000091.1:0-2340 GCA_964448425.1 uncultured Sangeribacter sp. | reverse complement strand
ACTCCTCGACCACCGCAAATTCCGCACCATCTTTGTCAGAAAGCCTCGCCCGTGTGATGATAAAAAACCACAACTACACCAAGGCTCTCGAAATTATTTCCGATTTAAGTTTGAAAAATCCGGAAAAAAGTGTTTACTTTGCAGACCAAATCCGCTTTTTGCGGAAACTCATCATTATCGAAAACAAGAAACAATAACGTAACAATAAAGAAATGTACATTTTCCTTGCAGTAATCATTGTAATCGCAGCCCTTCTTCTTATCGGCGCAGTGTTAGTACAAAAATCAAAAGGCGGCGGTCTTGCCTCCAACTATGCAGGTGGTAACCAAATCATGGGTTATCGCAAAACCACCGACTTCATTGAGAAAACCACTTGGACACTCGCCATCATCATCTGCGTGCTCAGCATCTGCTGCGCTTTCGCTCTCAAAGCTCCTCAGGCTTCCAGCCACGTTGACAACAAGGCTGCTACCACACAAACCACTACTGCTCCCGGTCAAGGTCAAGGTGCTCAGACACCTGCTCAAGGCAACTAATCTGCAAGCCGGCTACCTTCTCCTCGGCTCATTGCAAACCAAAGGAATAGCCTAAGCCTTTTGCCCCTTAAGGCACAAGACTTCCCCCCGACCCAAGCATAAACAGTAATAGCATAAGCGTGTGCCTCCCTGGCGCGCGCTCTTACTGTTAATCCTCATATATTGTGATATTTATACAGAGATAGCGACATGGAAACGCTCAAAAATCTACCCATAGGCTTGCAAAACTTCGAGAAACTGCGGAAAGAAAACTTCCTTTACGTAGATAAGACCGCGTTTATCCATAAGCTCGTCAACACCGGCTGCTACTATTTCCTTTCCCGCCCGCGCCGATTCGGCAAAAGCTTGCTCCTATCCACCTTCCACGCTTATTTCGAGGGCAAAAAATGGCTCTTCGAGGGCACTCAATTAGAGCGCCTGGAGAAGGACTGGCTCAAATATCCCGTGCTTCACCTCGACCTCAATGTGGCCGAATACAAATCGCCCGATGCTCTCTACAATAAACTCTCACTCCAACTCTCCGAATGGGAGTCGCTCTATGGCCGCAATGAGCTCGAACTCTCATTGGGCGACCGATTCTGCGGTGTGATACGTCGTGCCGCCCAAGCGGCCGGACGCGGTGTCGTGATTCTGGTAGATGAATACGACAAACCTATTCTCCAATCCATAGGTCGCGAGGAGCTCCAAACCGAATACCGCTCCACCCTCAAAGGCTTCTACGGTGCCCTCAAAAGCATGGACGGCTACATAAAATTCGCTTTCCTGACCGGTGTCACCAAGTTTGGCAAGGTGAGTGTGTTCAGCGACCTCAACAACCTCGAAGATATTTCCATGAGCCGCCAATATGCCGCCATATGCGGCATCACCGACAGCGAGCTCGACACCATATTCCCGCCCTACTTGGAGCGCCTCTCCCAAGAGACCGGCTTGGACCTTGACACCATACGAGGCGAGTTGCGCCAACGCTACGACGGCTACCGATTCCTCGAAAATTCGGTGCCTATCTACAACCCCTTCAGTGTGCTCAACACTTTCAAGAACAACCGCTTCAGCAGCTTCTGGTTTGAGACCGGCACCCCCTCCTATTTGGTGTATCTGCTTAAAAAACACCACTATAACCTTCAGGAGCTAACCTCTGTGGAGACCGATGCTTTCACCCTCAACAACATCGACTCCCAATCGTCCGACCCCATCCCCGTAATCTATCAGAGCGGCTACCTCACCATCAAAAGCTACGACCCCGAATTCGAGCTCTACAAGTTAGGATTCCCCAACAAGGAGGTGGAAGACGGCTTCATGCGATTCCTGATGCCCTACTACACACCCATCGAGGCCTCCCAATCGTCGGTGTGCATAGCTCGATTTGTCAGAGATGTGAAAGAGGGTAATGTAGACCAATTCATGCAGCGCTTATCCTCCCTCTTTGCCGACACCCCCTACGAGCTGGTCAAAGAGCTTGAAAACCACTACCAAAACGTGCTCTTCATAGTCTATAAGCTCATGGGCTTCTATGTGAAAGCCGAATACCACACCTCGCAGGGCCGCATAGACCTTCTGTTGCAGACCCCGGCCTACACCTACATATTTGAATTCAAATTCAACGGCACCGCCGAGGCCGCCCTTAGCCAGATAAAAGAGAAAAACTACGCCGCGCCATTCCTCACCGACCCCGACCGTCGCATTATCCTGGTGGGCGTCAACTTCTCCTCAGCCACCCGCAACATCGATGCCTGGCTCACCTCCTCCCTCTAAGACCCCGTTCCACAAAATTTGTTAACGCCAAGGTCGCAGATGTGCCCCGGAT
>CAYVAK010000090.1:0-7689 GCA_964448425.1 uncultured Sangeribacter sp. | reverse complement strand
AGACTTAGGATCTAGTGTCTCACGACGTGGGGGTTCGAGTCCCTTCATGCGCACCAACGGGGCTTCTTAACACACCGTTAAGAAGCCCCGTGTCGTTTTATAATTTCTATTTACCCTGCACAGGCTCTCAGCCCGTGGATTTACTTACTAACCTGATACTTATGAAATTTAAACTACTATTCGCCGCTATTTTACCGTTTACCCCCGCTATTTTATCGGCTCAAACCGAGAGCACCGACAGTGTGGCGCAACAGCTCGACGAGGTAGTGGTGGTGGGTCAGAACCAACTCACTAATGCCACGGTGACCACCTACCTGCCCTCCAACAACGAGAAGAGCTCGGCTCAAGATGCCGTCGACCTGCTGAAACGCATGGCTATCCCTCAGATAACCGTCGACCCTCTGAGCAACGCTGTCTCGACAAATTCCGGCCAAGATGTGAAGATTTTTATCAACTATATAGCTGCCTCCGACCAAGATATCAAAGGCCTGCGCACTAAGGATGTGCGCAAGGTGGAATATCTTGACTTCCCCACCGACACCCGCTTCCAAGGTGAGCCTCATGTGATTAACATCATTGTGCAAGAATATGATTACGGCGGCTACACAAAAATCAGCGACAGCTACGCCACCGGCTTCGGCCTGGCAAACACCGGCTCAATATTCTCCAAATTCTCCTACCACAAAATGACCTACGACCTTTATCTGGGTTCAAGCTATGTGGAAAATCGCCATGATGGCAACTCCTCTCAATCCACCTACTCTCTGAACAGCGGCACCGTGGAGCGCAACCAGACATGGGAATCATCTTACAAAAATTATCTTCAGGTGCCCATTACATTTCGCGCAGGCTACATAACCCCCAATGTACAGATTGTCAACACTGTAAGCTATACATTCTACGACAATTACAACAACCGCAACCGAGGTCGACTCTCGTTTATCCCCGACAATTCGGGTAGCTCCTACACCTACTCTTCGAGCGCTCCGGAGATTAACCGCTCGGTGTATTGGAACGGTCAATATAATTTCAGCCTGCCCAAAGACTGGTCGATTGGCGTAGTGCCCACATTCTACTACGGCCGCAACAGCTCCTATAGCAACTACACCACAAGCATAACAGATGAAAGCCGAATTGTGAACAATGCAAAAGAGGACGCCTACTACGGCCGTCTCAACACCTCAATCGGCCACCGATTCAACAGCAACAACAACTTGCGATTAGACATCATAGGCGGCACCTACAACAGCCACGTGGACTATAGCGGTTCATCGGAGACCCTGACCAAATTCAGCAACACCTTCACCGGCGGCGGCCTCACCTACACCCTGAATCTGGAAAAGGCCACCTTGAATGCCGACGCCGGATTTCTAAGTGAGTTTCTGCGCACCAACGGCATAAAATATGACGACTGCTACCCCTACGTGCACATATCCTCAACCTACTCCCCCAACTCGCGCAACCGCTTCAACCTGTGGTTTCAGTATGCCACCAACTCCCCCGGCATCTCGGAGCGCACTCCCAATGTGATTCAGAAGAATGAAGTGATGTATCAGACCGGTAACCCCGACCTGGCTAACTCGCGCCACATCACTGTGAACCTGAGCTACAGTTTCTTCCCCTCCAACCAAATCAGCCTCTCGGCCTACGCTCAATATTACGGCGAATATTCACGCGCAGTAAACATCTACGAGCGCTACACGCCCACATCAATCATCCAGACTTACAAGAATGACGGCGACTACACCTCAATTATTGCAGGTGCCCGCCTGGTGGGCCGATTCCTCGACAATTCTCTGCTGATTCAGCTCTCACCCCAATACAACTATGTGGCTTCAAGCGGATACTACGACCTGACACACAACCCGGTGTACTGCACCGCCTATGCAGCCTACTATCTGGGCGCATTTAATTTCTCCGCCTACTACCAGACCCCTCGCCACCAATTAGATCGGTTCTCAGGCACATATACCACAACTCCAAGCTACTATCAGCTGCAAGTGGGCTGGAACAAAAATGACTGGAATCTTTCATTCACCGCCAACAATTTTGCACGCTATAAATATGATGGTGAACACACCCGCCTGATATCACCTTACTACACCTCCGAGAGCACTGCCTACACAGTGAACTATCACGCAAACTTCGAGCTTAAAGCCACTTATACATTCGGCTACGGCAAGAAGATTACACGAGGCGACGAGGTGGGCGGCCAGAGCGGCGCATCATCGGCAATTATGAAATAGGAGCATCACCGAGGCGTTCTCGGAGCAAATCGTCTACCGCCTTACAGGTGGCAATAGTAGCGCTGATATCTTCACAGAGTCGGCGCTGCTTTATATATCCCAATATCCAGATTGGGATGCTGATAGGGAAAAGGAGCATGGCCAGAGCCGAAAGCCACTTCTTGTGGCTGGGGCGGTAGATCCACTGCGGCATAATGACCGGGAAGTCGAGCAATTTGCCCACCACCACCTTGTCGCGGCAGTCGCTCATATAGTCGCAAACGGCATCTATTTTAGCCGAAATCGGGGCCACAAATCTGTTGTCTACACCCTTCCACCAGAAGCTAAAGAATAGCTGCGGGCGACGCAAGCGTCTCTGCTTAAATTCCTCGGCCATAAGGCTGAGCTCGCCGAGCTGAGCGGAAGCCTCCTGCACAGTGATGTCGCGGATAATAACCTCTTTAAATTCCACCTTGCGAGTCTGATGCAGGCCGAGCAGGCGGGTGAAGAAGTTGCGCCAAGCGTCAGGGTTAAACACGGCTGAATCGTTCATAGCCTTCCAGGTGACATATATGCCCAAGGGCGCAAGTATGAAGGAGGATACCCACATGCCCTCCCACACTATCCATTTACCGTCGCGGGCCAACTTGTAGCCGGTGTTGTCAATGATGTAGTAGAATATAAATATGAGCACTGAAATCACCAGCGGAGTGCCCAGACCACCTTTGCGGATAATGGCACCCAGCGGGGCACCGATAAAGAAGAAGAGCAGGCAGGCCACCGATAGGGTGAATTTCTTCATCAGCTCAATCTCGTGGCGGCGCATGGCGTAATAGTCGTCCTTCATGGCCTCGGCTTTAAACTCGAAATCCATCTTGGCCTGCTCAGCGGCAGCCACGGCGCGCTGATACATGGTGCTGCGGTCGGAGGCCGACATGCCGGCCAGCAGCTTTTGGAAGTCGAGGTCGCCCTTAGCCTGAGGCATCGGTTTCGCTTTGCCGGTCACAGTGTCGAAGGGGGCGGAGATGCCCACAAAGGGGCGAGTCTGGAGCATGGCTGAATATCGGGTGCCGATAGAGTCGATGCGGCCCTGCACCGAGTCGATGGTTTGGCGCAACTCGGCATAGTCTTTGCCCACATATTGTTTGCGCATATTGCCCTCGTCGAGGCGGTTGAAGTTCTTGTCAAACTTAATCAGAATCTCCTTATCGGCAAAGGTCTCACGGCGGAACGGCATGTTCTGAGAGCTCGACGACATGGTGCTGTTGCCCATCAGATTGTCAAACTGCTCACCCTTCCAGAGCTTAAGATAGAGGTGTTGGCCGTCGGGGGTAAAGGCAAGGCGCGCAGAGTCGGAACGCAGCACGGTGGAATTGTCGTAGCCTTTCGACACATCGTAAATCATGACATCGTGGAGCATACCGGTGTTCATGTCCTTGCTGTCTACATATATGCTATAGCCGGTGATTTGGTCGTAGAAGGCCTTCTCGGGAATCTCGAGTTCGGGCGATTTCTGCTTCATGGAGAATAGCAGAGTCCACATTTTCACTTGCGCCTTGGGCAATATGTCGTTCTGGAAGAAGAAGGCACCCACCGACACTCCGGATATGAAGATGATGAGCGGCAACATGGTGCGCAACAGAGAGACACCGGCGGCCTTCATGGCAGTGAGCTCAAATTTCTCGCCCAAGTTGCCGAAGGTCATCAGCGAAGCAAGCAGAATGGCCAGTGGCAACGCTTGAGGCACCATGCAGATGGCGGCATAATAAAACAGCTCACCTATCACTCTAATATCCAAGCCCTTGCCCACAAGGTCGTCGATATATCTCCAGAGAAATTGCATGAGCACTATGAAGAGCACTATGCAAAAAGTCATAGCGAAGAGAGGCAAGAAACTTTTCAGGATAAAAATATGTAGACGCTTTACAATACGCATATAATCAGGAGTAAAACCGCCGCCAAAGCCCGATGGGAATGTCGCCCGCAAGCGAACGGCGAAGGGCTCGGTGGCCAAATCAGAGTGTAAAATTAGTGAAAATAATAGAAACAGCCATCACCTCCCCGCCCAAAAGCAAGAAAAACACCTATTCAAGGGCCTTTTCAAGGGCGGATTAAGGCGTTCCAATCCCTCGCCGATAACGCTTCTCATATCCGGCAATTTTAAAATTTCCGGAGCGTAGTCACAGTTTTTGAGGGTAAGAGGGCCGATATGTTGAAAATTTAAAGTACCTTTGCAAATAAAGCACCACACGACAAAATCTAAAATCAAATACAATAATCTAAAATCAAATACAAGATGAAACGTACAAAGCAAATACTCACGACCCTCATCCTGGCGCTTTTGACCTGCACATGGGCAAATGCACAAGATTTAACTCCATTCCAATACGACAACATATGGTGGGGATTTAAAGATGCCAACGGTGATGTGGTAATTCACGCGAAATATAAAGAAGTCAGGGATTTTAGCGACGGACTTGCCGCTGTATATAGTTCCCACTGGGGATTTATTGACGCGACCGGCAAAGAAGTTATACCGCTAAAATTCAGAAAAGCCACCGATTTCAACGATGGCCTGGCAGCTGTACAAGATCAATATAGTAAGTGGGGATTTATAAACAAAAAAGGCGAATATGTAATAAAATCCTACTTATGGGAAGCCGACCAATTTAGCGAAGGACTGGCAGCCATAAAAGAGACCGACGGCGCTAAATGGGGTTACATCGACAAAGATGCTAACTACGTGATAAAGCCTCAATTTCAACAAGCTCAGGCCTTTAGCGAAGGCTTAGCCCCGGCAATGGACAAAAACACATTAAAATGGGGATTTATAGACAAAAAAGGCAAATGGGTAATAACTCCTCAATACGATGACCTGGAAGGATTTAAAGATGGATTGTCACGCGCAAGGAAAAATGGCGGATGCGGTTTTATCAACAAACAAGGCGAAACAGTAATTCCTCTAATTTATCAAATGGTGCTCCCTTTCAAAGATGGAGTGGCAATAGTAGTAAAAAACTACAAACAGGGACTCGTAGATAAGAACGGCAAAGAAATATTAACTCCACAATTTGATTATTTGTCGGGCTTCGATTCAAAAGGCTACGCAGTGTGTCGCAACGCTCAAAGCAAATATGGCTTTATAAATAAATACGGAAGGATAGTCGTGCCGTGCATCTATCAAAGTGTCTCATCCTTCGGATACAACGACATTACACCGGTTTTAGATTCTAAAGGTATGTGTGGATATATTGACCGCAAAGGCAACTATGTTTTAGAGCCCAAATACATATCAGCAGGAACCTTCCAAAAATGCGGATTGGCATGGGTAATGTTTCCGGAAGACAACGAAAGATACGCAATTATCGACAAGAAAGGCAACTTAATCCACAAAGCGGAATTTCGTGAAGTAAAGTGGACTGACGATGGCGAGATAGCACGTGTATGGATTTGCGAAGGAAGGCCAAAAAATATTGACAACTACTTCTACATAATAGGCGACGGCGTATTATACAACGGCAAGGAGGCTGCCACAAAAGCATTAAATAAGCTCAAGCTCCAACAAAACCAATAGAGCAATAACCACAATAACGCTCAACAGCGATTGAGATAAGAGGGTGTGTCATAATTCCGATATGGCACACCCTTTTACGTTTTTGCTCCCGGCCGGGCCCGACGAGCCGAATAAATGGCCGAATAAATAATAAAAGTAAAAAATTCAGAAGAAATATCTTCGATATACGGATTGTTTTTTGTAATTTTGTGCTACTACTAAACACAACCATTTTTTACAGGCAGACAGTGCCGAAGCCACTGCGACTTAAGGCTATAACCGCCTCAAACACAGCCTGCCGGGAAACATAAACCTACACAAAAATATGACACTTTTTGAACGCCTGGCACAAAAAGCCAAAGAGCATCCACAACGACTTATTCTCGCTGAGGGCGCAGAACCTCGTACACTGAAAGCAGCCGACTTAGTGATAGCTGAAGGAATCGCCAAGGTAAATCTTATCGGCGAGAAAGCTGAAATATTTAAGAAGGCTGAAGAGCTTGGCCTCAAAAACATTGAGCAAGCCACCATCATCAACCCCAACGACGAGGCTTTCACCGAGCCATATGCCGAGCTTCTTTGCGAACTGCGTAAAAAGAAAGGCATGACAATTGAGGAGGCACGCAAGACTGTGAAGAATCCGCTCTACCTCGGTTGCCTGATGATTAAACACGGCGACGCCGACTGCCAAGTGGCCGGTGCGCTCAACACTACCGGCGATGTGCTCCGTGCCGCCTTCCAGGTGCTCAAAACCAAGCCGGGCATCTCTGTGGTGAGCGGCGCATTTATCATGCAGCTGCCCAGCACTCTGCCCTATGGCACCGACCATATGATGATATTTGCCGACTGCGCCGTGGTGCCCGACCCCACAGCCGAAGAGCTCGCACAGATAGCCATCTCCACCGCTCAGACTGCCCGCAATATAGCCGGCTTCGAGCCTAAAGTGGCAATGCTCTCCTTCTCCACCAAGGGTAGCGCTAAGCATGAGAGAGTGGACAAAGTGATTAAGGCCACCGAAATTGTGCGCAGCCTGCAACCCACACTGGTAATCGACGGCGAGATGCAGAGCGACGCAGCTATTGTGGAGGGCGTGGGCAAACAGAAGGCTCCCGGCAGCGATGTGGCCGGCAAAGCCAATGTGCTCGTATTCCCCTCACTGGAGGTGGGCAATATAGCCTATAAGCTCGTGCAACGCCTGGCAGGTGCCGGAGCCGTTGGTCCTATCCTCCAAGGCCTCGCAGCCCCCGTCAACGACCTCTCGCGCGGCTGCCTCTTTGAAGACATATACAACACAATTATCGTGACTTGCAACCAAGCAATTGGCGACAAGGGCCTCTAACCTAAAGCAAACAATAATACCATTTATCTATGAAAATATTAGTGCTCAACTGCGGTAGCAGCAGTGTGAAATACAAACTGATAGACTCCGCCTCAAAGAGTGTGCTCGCCGAAGGTGGCGTGGAGAAGCTCGGCCTGCCCGACTCTTTCCTGAAATTCAAGCTCGCCGACGGCAGCAAAGAGACTATCGAAGTGAATATGCCCACCCACAAGGAGGCTGTGGAGAACATTATCAAGCTCCTCACCCACCCCACCAAGGGCGTAATCAAATCAATGGACGAAATCCAAGCAGTGGGCCACAGAGTGGTGCACGGCATGGAGAAATTCAATAAGAGTGTGCTTATCACCGACGAGGTTAAGGAGAAAATCAAAGAATGCTACACTGTGGCACCGCTCCACAACCCCGCCAACATGACCGGCATCGAGGCAGTGACTTCGCTGCTGCCCAATGTGCCCCAAGTGGCTGTGTTCGACACCGCATTCCACCAGACCATGCCTCAGAAGGCATACATGTATGCACTGCCCTACGAGGACTATGAGAAATACGGTGTGCGCCGCTATGGCTTCCACGGC
>CAYVAK010000089.1:0-7753 GCA_964448425.1 uncultured Sangeribacter sp. | reverse complement strand
TGGGTGGCGCCGGTCGTGTATGCCATATATAGACTACAGTCGATGGGGGTCAGAACTGAGAAATTGGAACTGAGAGGGGGCTACCGGTTGGGGCCTTATGGGTGGGCTCAGGCGGGCTTAGGCGGGGTCGGGGAGAGGGGTGGTGGCGGTGTGGTGGCGGTGGCGCAGGAAGAGGATGAGGAAGAGGAGGCTTGTGGCCAGGCCGATGGTCAGGGCAAAGGCGTAGGGGATGGCGCTGCCCCACAGCCGGGTGGTGAGCTGCGAGAGTCCTTCTGGGGCGAAGAATATGTAGGTGGTGGTGACGCAGGTCATGAACATGGCGGGCAGCAGGGTGATGAGGTATTGTTTGTGGGCGCGGGAGAGCCAGAGGGTGACGGCCCAGAGGGTGAACACTGAGAGCACTTGGTTGCTCCAGGCGAAGTAGCGCCAGAGCACTTCGTAGGGCAGGAGCATGATGATGAAGCAGACTATGAAGATTGGCACTGAGATGAGCAGCCTGCGGGCTATCTGTTTTTGGCTTATGTGCAGGAAGTCGGCGGCTATTAGTCGGGCTGAGCGGAGGGCGGTGTCGCCGGAGGTGATTGGTGCGGCTATTACGCCTATTATGGCGAGGATTCCGCCGAAGGTGCCGAGCCAGGTTTCGGAGATTTCGTTGACGAGGGCGGCGGGGCTGCCGTTGCCGAGCCGTTGGACAAGGCTTTCGTAGCTGCCGGCGAATGTGACGGCTGCTGCTGCCCAGATGAGGGCTACGATGCCTTCGGCCACCATTGCGCCGTAGAATATGGCACGGCCGTGGCTTTCGTTGGTGAGGCAGCGGGCCATCATGGGCGATTGGGTGGCGTGGAAGCCGGATATGGCGCCGCAGGCTATGCTGACAAACATCATGGGGAATATGGGTGTGGCGTCGGGCCGGGCGGAGTGGTTGTAGAATTGTTGCCACACTTGTGGGAGGCTGTCGTGGTGGATGAAGAGCATGGTGGCTATGCCTATGGCCATGAAGAGGAGTGCGAAGCCGAAGAGGGGGTATAGTTTGCCTATTAGTTTGTCTACGGGCAGGAGGGTGGCGGCCATGTAGTAGATGAAGATGATTACTACCCAGAATGTGGCGTTGAGGGTGTCGGGGGTGAGGCGTGCGAGCAGGTCGGCGGGGTTGTAGACGAATACGGCGCCTACGAGGATGAGCAGGAGCAGGGAGAATATGCGCATCACTTGTTTCACTTTGTTTCCGAGCTGCCAGCCCACTATTTCGGGCAGGGAGGCTCCGCCGCGGCGCACTGAGAGCATGCCGGAGATGTAGTCGTGGACGGCGCCGGCAAACACTGTGCCCAGGGCTATCCATAGGAATGCTGCGGGGCCGAACATTACGCCCATGATGGCTCCGAATATGGGGCCGAGGCCGGCGATGTTGAGGAATTGGATGAGGAATATTTTCCAGGAGGGGAGCTCTACGTAGTCTACTCCGTCGGCTTTTTCTTTTACGGGTGTGGGGCGCGCGGGGTCGGCGCCGAACACTCGGCTCACGTATTTGCCGTAGATGAAGTAGCCTGCAAGGAGCACTGCCAGGGCTAAGAGAAATGATGTCATATAGGCTATGGGTTAATTTGTGGATGGTGAGGCTGATATCGGGAGCTGTGTCGGCCGCTTAGAGCGGGCGGCGGCGGTGGTGTATTTCCGGCGGCGATTGAGCTTTAAGAAGTGCATCGGAGGGCTTCCGATATGTGATGGTGCAAATTTAATATTAAATTTTTTAAATAGCAATTATTTGCGTGAATTTTCTTTACCGGGGGTTGCGCAGGGGCGGATTTTGCGTCGGTTTGAAAGGCTGGCGGGGTTATTGCTGCTGTTTTGTGTAGATGCGCAGGGGGGCTCGGGCGAGGTCGTGGATGTGGATTTGGGGCTCTGAGGCGGCGAGGGTGTCGGTGGGGATCTCCGGGGCCTCGCTGAGGATTAGGGCGCGTGGGCGGAAGTGTGAGAGCAGTGTGGGGATGGAGCTGAGGCTGCGCTTTTGCACCAGGAGCATGTCGCAGTGCATGGGGCGGCGGGGCGGCGGTGTGGAGGGGTCGAGGTATCGGTCGGCCACTACGAGGCTGCGGCCTTGGAGCAGGCGCAGGGCTATGGTGTCGCCGGGGAGGTCGAGGTGGGTGGCGCGGCCGTCGGTGTAGGTGGTGAGGTAGGTTTTGCCGTTGATGTTTGCGAGGGCTATGCCGTCGGCGGGGCGGCCTGTGGGGAGGAGTGTGGCGGCTATGGCTGTGAGGACGAGCATGGCGGAGGCGGCGGTGAGGGTGTGGCGCTCTCGGGTGGTGTACCAATAGGCCAAGAGGGCGAGTGAGAGCAGGTAGAGGAGTGGCAGCAGGGCGGGCACCCATATGTCTTGGATTGGCGGCAGGGCGGAGGCTGCCCGGGTGGAGGCGGTGGTGGTGAGGAGGGTGAGCCGGTCTATGAGGCTGCCGAGGAGTGTGGGGTGGAATCCGAGCAGCAGGAGCGGGAAGTAGGCGGCTGATAGATAGAAGATTATGGTGATTAGCAGGGACGCCAGGATGTTGGCGGGGATGGATAGTGGGGCGAGGGTGTGGAAGTAGTAGAGGCTTAGCACCCAGGATGATGCGAAGGCTATGAGGGGCACGGCGAGGACTTGGCGGAGCCTTGTGTGCCGGCTTTTGGCGGGCTCGGAGGAGGATGCGGAGGCGGGAGAGGAGGAGGCCGGCGGTGCGGCGAAGACTATGAGGGCGGTGGTGGTGGTGAAGCTGAGCTGGAATCCGGCGTTGAAGATGCTTTCGGGCGAGCAGAGCAGGATTATGGCTGCGGCGGCGAAGAGGGCGTTGAGGGCTGAGTTTTGGCGTTCCAGGGCGAGGGCGAGCAGGCAGCTTGTGGCCATTATTGCCGAGCGCACCAGCGAGGTTTGCATGCCGGTGATGAAGGTGAAGGCCCACAGGCCGGCTATGATTATCAGGTAGCGTAGCTTGCGGTTGACCACTATGCGCAGGGGATAGAGCAGGCAGCTGAGGATTAGGACCACGATGCCCAGATGCATGCCGCTGAGGGCGAATATGTGGGCTATGCCAAGGGCTGCGAAGTCGGTGCGCAGGGTGGGGTCCAGGGCGGTTCTTTCGCCAAGCAGGAGGGTCTGGAGCAGGCTTATGGAGCGGCGGCTTAGGGGGGTGTGGTCAAGGTAGATGCTTGCGCTGCTGCGCAGGCGGGAGGCGATGTTGAGCAGCGAGGGGTTGTGGCCCACGATGCGCAGGCCGCAGCTGTCGGTCCATTGGCTGTAGCGTATGCCTTGGGAGGCCATGTAGCGGGGGTAGTCGAACTCTTCGTTGACGGGCGATTGCTCAATCGGCTCAAGGTCGTTGCGCAGCAGGATTATGTCGCCGGGGGCGGCGCTGCACGCCTGAGTGCGTATTATCACGGGCATGGCTGAGGTGAGGGCTACGGGCTCTGCCGCTGCTGAGGCGGGCGCCTGTGGGGAGGGAGGGGCGGTGAAGTAGAGCAGCTTGGCTCTTATCTCGTCGCCGTAGGTCTTGGTGGTGATGTCGCTCACTTGGGCCACGAAGTATGGTAGCCCGGGCAGCTGTGAGGGCGGCGCTGCGAGGGCTTGGCTTATGAGGCCGCAGGCCGTAAATAGCAGGGATATGGGGAGCCAATATATGTTTCGCTTGGCTATGCCGCCGGCGGCTGACGATCTGATTCTCAGCGCTATCAGGGAGGCCAAGGCCGCGGCTATGGCTACGAGGCCTATGGGCATGGCGCCGGGCAGATAGTTGCCGATTAGGATGCCTGCTGCCACACTCACGGCTATGGCTGCCATGGGGGTGGTGGCAAGTGAATCGGCAATGGTGTGGCGTGGCATTCGGGGGTGAGTTAAGAGTTAAGAGGTGATAGGTAAGGGGTGAAAGGGAAGAGGTAAGGGGTAAGAGGGACGAGGGACGAGGGGGGAGGAGTGTTAGGGTTGAGGGGAGGGAGGGGTGTCGGCGGTCCAGATGTTGTAGGCGGCTATGGCTTGGGCCAGGAGCATCTCTTGGCCGTTTTTCACTTTGGCGCCTTGGGCGGCGGCGAGCTGCATGAAGCGGGTGCGGGCAGGGTTGTAGACCAGGTCGTGGCAGATGTGGGTCGCGGTGATGAGCTCGTAGGGTATGGGCGGAAAGGTGTCTATGTCGGGGTATGTGCCCAGCGGGGTGGTGTTGACTATCAGGGTGTGGGCGGCCATCACCTCTTCGGTGAGGTCGGTGTAGGAGTAGCGGGCACCGTTGGCGCCGGGGGTGCGCGACACGAGGTGAGGCTCTATGCCGAGGCTGCGCAGCACAAAGGCCACCGCTTTCGATGCGCCTCCGGTGCCGAGCACGAGTGCCTGTCGGGGCTTGGCGGAGGCTTGGTCAAGGAGGCCTTCGAGGCTCTGCTTGAAGCCGATGGTGTCGGTGTTGTAGCCTGTCAGGGCGCAGGGGGTGCCGTCGCTGCGGTAGGTCACTTTCACAGTGTTGACGGCTCCGACGGCTCGGGCTGTGGGGTGGAGCTCGGTGAGCAGGGGCAGGATCTGCTCTTTGTAGGGGATGGTGACGTTGAACCCTTCGGGCCGGTATTGCTCCAGGATGGAGCGCATAAGGGCCGTGGAGTCGATGTCCCAGAGCAGGTAGCGGGCGTCGGTGCCCTCTTCGCTGAAGCGATTGTTGAAATAGTGCGCCGAGAATGAGTGGCCGAGCGGGTGACCTATGAGTCCGTAGATTTTGGTGGGCATATGTGCGAGAGCTGTTTGGGTGATGGATAAAAAAAGCCCGGGGTAAAGGATTCTCATCCACCCCCGGGATTTCGTTTCTGTGGGATATTATTTATTTACTTGGAATTTGTTGCAACCGTCTTTGAGGAAGGCGATGCTTTGGTTGGCGGCAGCAACGCCGGCATTGAAGTTGGCTTCAGCGGTCTGTGCGCCCATCTTCTTGGGAGTGAAGAACACACGAGCGCCGAAGAGTTTCTCCATCTCTTCAGCATTGTCGGGGCGGATGTCGCTGATGTAGCGGAGGTCTTCGCGCTCTTGGAGAGCTTTTACGAGGCCTTCTTCGTCGATGATTTCTTTGCGGGCGGTGTTGATGAGCACACCTTTCTGCGGCATGAGTTTCACCAGGTCGTAGCCAATGCTCTTGCGAGTTTGGGGAGTGGCGGGGATGTGGAGTGAAACGTATTGGTTTTCGCTGAATAGCTCTTCGGGCTTGTGGAGTGGGCGCACATCTTCAGCTTCAATCACGTTGTCGGGCACGAAGAGGTCGAGGGCCGACACTTTCATGCCGAAGCCTTTGGCAATGCGAGCCACATTGCGGCCCACCTGACCGAAGGCGTAGATGCCGAGGGTCTTCTCTTTGAGCTCGGAGCCGGAGGTGCCGTTGTATTGGTTGCGGCACATCATCACTGTCATGCCAAACACGAGTTCGGCCACAGCGTTGGAGTTCTGGCCGGGGGTGTTCATCACGCAGATGCCTTTGGCGGTGGCGGCGGCGAGGTCGATGTTGTCGTAGCCGGCGCCTGCGCGTACTATTACTTTGAGCTCGGGGGCGTGGTCGAGCACTTCAGCGTCTATTTTGTCGGAGCGGACAATCAAACCGTTGGCAGTGGCCACAGCTTTGAGAAGGTCGTCGCGGTTGCCGCGTTCCACTACTTCGAGTTGCAGACCGGCTGCTTTCACTACATCGGTGATTGCTTTCACAGCAGCTGCTGCGAAGGGCTTTTCTGTAAATACAAGTATCTTCATTGTTTCAGGTATTAGTGTCGATTAAAAAAAGAGGGGAGTGGTCACCTCACTCGGCGTCTTGCCACTGCGGAAACACTCTCCCCTCTCAAATATTTATGAACAATTTATTTTAGTTCTTAGCTTCAAATTCTTTCATTGTAGCCACCAGTGCTTCTACCGACTCGATGGGGAGTGCATTGTAGAGCGAAGCGCGGAAGCCGCCCACTGAGCGGTGGCCCTTGATACCTACCATGCCGTGTTCGGTGGCAAAGTCGAAGAAGCGTTTTTCGAGCTCCTGGTATTCGGGTTTCATCACGAAGCAAACGTTCATGATAGAGCGGTCGTCGTGGTCGGGGATTGTGGCTTGGAACATGCGGCTGCCGTCTATGGCCTCATAGAGCTTGGCTGCTTTTGCTTTGTCGAGCTTTTCGATAGCCTCGAGGCCGCCGAGCTGGCGATAATATTTGAGGGTCTGAAGAGCTGAGAAGATGGGGAGCACCGGAGGAGTGTTGAACATTGAGCCTTTGTCGATGTGTGTCTTGTAGTTGAGCATTGTGGGGATAGCGCGCTCCACATGGCCAAGGGCGTCGTCTTTGCAGATAATCAGGGTCACACCTGAGGGCGCGAGGTTTTTCTGAGCGCCTGCATATATAATGTCGTATTTTGAAACGTCGACGGGGCGTGAGAAGATATCCGACGACATATCGCAGACCATGCGAACTTTCAGGTCGGGGTCTTTGCGAATCTCGGTGCCGTAGATGGTGTTGTTGGAGGTGTAGTGGAAATAGTCTACATCTTCGGGCACTACAAATCCTTTGGGGATGTAGTTGTAGTTTTTATCTTTTGAGGAGGCCACTACTTCGACGTCGCCGAAGAGTTTAGCTTCTTTTATGGCTTTGCTTGCCCAAACGCCGGTGTCCAGATAAGCGGCTTTCTTGGCCAGAAGGTTGTAGGGCACCATGGCGAATTGGAGGCTTGCGCCGCCGCCAAGGAAGAGCACAGAGTAGCCTTGAGGTATAGCCAGGAGGTCTTTGATGAGCTGTTGAGCTTCGTCCATCACAGCTTGGAATTCTTTGCTGCGGTGAGAGACTTCCAAAACCGACAAACCGGTGCCGGCAAAGTCGCGAATTGCCTCAATGGTGTTGTTAATAGTATAAGGGCTAAGGATGCACGGTCCTGCGTAGAAATTGTGCTTTTTCATGACATGAATTTTAATGGTTGTTGTTGTTATTGGTTTTCTGTATTAGAGGCGAAGAGTGCTGATTCTCTTCGCGCTGCAAATATACTTGAAATAATCGAAACTGCGAAATTTTGAGGCCTCTTATTTTTAAATAATTGTGATTGGCGTCCTTAGAGACGAAATTAGCGGCTCCGACAGCTGAAATATGCCGCCGATTGTCGCTCCCTAAGCCCCCCGAGGCGCAGCAATCAGCGCAGCTGTGCGGCTGCCCCGCGAACTTCGACATGACAAGCTGCGATTCATTTATTAAATCATTGGCAGAGGAATGAAAGAGGTAAAGGCCGGCCGTCAATTCAAGAAGGATTTGCAGCAGCATCATCGGTCCGCATTGCGGGGATGTGGTTTGGTGTATTTGCTTGATTGTCAGTGAGTGGCGATGCCTGACGGGGTGAATGCACCGTGGTGCATCTCTACGAGACGGGTGGCGGGCGACTACGCTACGCGTCGAAAAAATTGAAAAAATGGATAAAAAATTTGCGGAGTAAAAAATTTTGAGTAATTTTGTGGCAGAAAAAGCGACTTGCTTGCTCATTTGGGGCATTAGCTCATCTGGCTAGAGCGTTTGACTGGCAGTCAAGAGGTGATCGGTTCGAGTCCGATATGCTCCACTACCTACGGAAGTATCAATAAGATGCTTCCGTTTTTTTGTCCCCCGTAGCCGTGCTCGAGGCTCGCGTCCCCGCAGCTCGCTAATCAGCGTGCCGAGAATTGAGCCGATGCCCTATTCAGCGTGCCGAGAGTCGTGCTATTCAGCGTGCCGAGAGGCACGCATTAGTAGGTAACCGCGGAGAAAGTGCGAG
>CAYVAK010000088.1:0-7791 GCA_964448425.1 uncultured Sangeribacter sp. | reverse complement strand
CGAATTTTAACATATCGCCCGTGCCATTCCCCTTCGCAACCTGTCGCCTCTCCGCCCGCCACTCGGCGCCTGTCTGCTCGCCTCGCCGCCCGCCACTCGGTCGTCTTTTTTTTGCCGGGTGAGGCATATGGAAAGAGGCTGTGCCATATTTGAATTATGACACAGCCTCTCGATATTTTGTCGGGGCTGATGCGGCCTTCGGGGGCGGGTTAGAAGTATTTCACTTCTTCGCCCAGGATGCTTGAGAGCAGGCTGTTGGCCAGCGATGATGCGCCGATGCGGAACAGGTCGTGGCAGAGCCATTCGTCGCCAAGCACCTCTTTCACAATGGCATAGTATTGGAGAGCGTCGGCTGTGGAGCGCACGCCGCCCGATGCCTTGAAGCCCACTTTGCGGCCGGTCTTCTCGTAGTATTCTTTGATGCATTTGCACATCACCCAAGCGGCGGCCGGTGTGGCGCCTTCGTAGATTTTGCCGGTTGATGTCTTCAGGAAGTCGGCCTCGCTATAGAGCGAGAGCACGGATGCTTTGTAGATGTTCTCGTAGCTCTTTAGGGCGCCGGTCTCCAGGATTACTTTGAGCTTGGCGTCTTTTATGTTGTGTTTGATTTCGCTGATTTCGTCGGTGAGGTCTTCGTAGTTTTCGTCAAAGAAGTAGCCGAGGTTGAACACGATGTCTACTTCGTCGGCGCCGCCGCTCACAGCCAGGGCGCTGTCGGCAATCTTTACCGGCAGGAATGTTTGGCTTGAGGGGAAGCAGCCGGCCACAACGGCGATGTCTACTTGGGGCACTTCCAGATGGGTGCTCACCACCTCTGCGAAGTTGCTATACACGCAGATGGCAGCCACGTTGGGCAGCTGCGGGTAGTCGTTGTCGAAGTCGTTGACTCTCTCGGTGAATTTGGCCACACTCTTCACTGTGTCGGTGGTGCTGAGGGTGGTCAGGTCGATAGAGTTGAACAAGAACTTATACACATCTTCGCAAGCGTATTGCTGTGCGTTTTCCAGGATTTTTGCAACTTCTGCGTCGACTGTTGCAGGAGCTACTGGCACATTGATAGCTTTAAATGCTTCTTGAAATTTGTCCATATTTTTATTTCTATAGGGGTATTATCGGCGATTTTAGGTGAGGGAGATATTTGCTTTTGAGTTCTTTAGGGGGCAAAGTGCCTTAAAGGTTAAACAATTTTACCCGGCCCTTTGTTTGCCTCCCCGGCGGTTAGCTTCCCCGGCGGTCGGCCTCCCTGTCGGCGGTTAGCTCTGTCGGCCTCCCCGGCGGGGTTGGCTCTGTCGGGCCGCTTGCGGCCGGTGAGGTTTAAATAAAAGCGCCGGCATCCTAAGGTGGCGGCGCTTTCATAAAATAAGCAAATATGTTTTATTATTTTATGGGGTCAAGTTTGGGTGAGGAGGTTGTGGACTCCTGTTATTTGCCGAGGCGAGCTTCTTCTCTTGCTATGAAGGCTTCGATGCTGAAGGCTGTCTCTGAGCCGCCTTGTGCTGAGGTCTGAGCGAGCTCTTGAGCGTAGGGGGCGTAGTCTTTTTGGATTGACTGATAGACTGCCAGGGCGTCGGCATATTTCTTTTGAGCGTCGAGCACGAGGGCTTTTTTGAGCAGAGCGCGAACGGCTACTTCGGGATAGTCTTTAGCTTCTTTGGCTGCTTTCTCAAAGGCTTGGAGTGCTTCGGGGAGCTTGTTGAGGTTCACTTGGCAGTCGCCTTCCAGTATTTTGCACTGTGCGTTGATCACAGGTTCTGAGAGTGAGCCAACCTCTTGGAGGTTTTCGAGTGTCTTTTTGTAGTTCTTCTGGTCGTAGTAGAGACCTGCGAGGGCCACACGAGCCAGCTTGCCACCGGTGTTGTTGCCTTCAGATTTCACCACCTTTTCATATTCGGCGATGAGGCGAGCTTGATATATTGAGTCGGTAACGTTTTCAGTCTTTTCGAGCGATTTGTCTACAGTGTGCTCTACGGCTGTGAACTTCTCGGCAGAAGCTTTTTTGGATTTGCCGCTGAAGAAGATGTAGCCGAAGATAAGTGCTGCAACAATCAGGACGCCAACGGCGATTGTGCCGATGAGCTTTTTGTGTTCAACGATGGTTGTGCCGGCATGGGTGAGCGATTCGTTGAGCTCATCGATTTTGTTTTTCTCGTCAGAGGGATGTTTCTTATTGGAGTTTGCCATTTTGCAATTGTTATTTCCTGTTAGGGTGGTTACAAATGTTGATATTCAGGACGCAAAATTACTAAAATTTTATTTGCAAAGGAAATTTTTTGTGGGATATTTTGCGCTGTGGAGCAGAAATTTTGTAAATTCGCGTAAAAAATAGGCTTAATCAAGTGGCTCAACGGTTAAATCAACAGCAGCAGCAACGCTTGGCGCAGCGCCTTTCGCCTGTGCAGGTTCGCTATGTGCGCATGCTTGAGATGACCCGCCAGGAGGCGGAAGATGCTGTGAGCCGCGAGCTTGCCGACAATCCGGCGCTTGCCGCACAGGAGCCTTCGGCCCCGGCGCCTCAGCTCACCGACGATGGCTCCCCCTTCACCGAGACTGCCGAGCAGATGCAGCGTGCCGACTATCGCGACCCCGACGATATCCCCGCCTATCGCTTCTCGGCCCCCGGCGGCTCCGGCCGTTCCGACGACTATGAGGAGATTCGCGAACTGCGCTTCGCCAATGCCACTTCGGGCGAGTCGCTCCTGGACAATTTGCAGCAGCAGATTGCCGAGCGCAACCTGCCGGAGCTTGTGCGCGAGGTGGCGCTATATATTATAGGTAACCTTGACAGCAACGGCTATCTCACACGCTCACCGGCCTCTATAGCCAACGATATGGCCTTCACCACCGATATCGACCCCGATGAGCAAACGCTCAAGATGGCTATCGAGACGGTGCGCTCACTCGACCCTCCCGGCATCGGTGCCGGCTCTCTGCAAGAGGCCTTGCTCATGCAGCTCGACGCCATGCAGCCCTCCGAGGTGCAGCGCAACGCTCGCCGCATTGTGGCCGACGCCTTCTCCGAGCTGGCCATGCGCCATAGCCACCGCATCATATCCCTGCTCCACCTTTCGGCTCAGGAATATGAGCTGGCCATGAAGCTGATTCTCTCGCTGAACCCGCGCCCCGGCGCCGCTCTGGGCAACGGTGCCGACGAACGTGCCGGCGCAGTGGTGCCCGACTTCCAGGTGGAGGAGACCGATGACGGCGACCTGTCGGTGTCGATACCCGGCTCCATCCCCGCCCTCACCATTGAGAGCAGCTTTGCCGCAGCCGTTGCCGACATGGAGCGCAATGCCGAAGCCCGCCGCAGCAGTGCCGACGACTCTGCAAGAGAGTTTGTGATGACTCGCTTCAACGATGCCCGCGATTTCATAGCTGTGGTGAAACAGCGCCAACAGACTCTGATGTCGGTGATGACCGCCATCGTGAAGTTGCAGAAAAGCTACTTCCTCTCATCCGATGAGAGCGACCTTAAGCCCATGGGCCTTAAAGATGTGGCTGCCCTCACCGGCTACGACCTGAGCACAGTGTCAAGAGCCACCACCGGCAAATACATAGCTGTGGCTTGGGGTGTGATTCCGGTTAGGCACCTTTTCAGCGAAGGCTACTCTCGCCCCGACACCTCTGCGGCCGCAGGCTCTCAGGGAGATGCTTCGGGGGCGCAAGCCATAGAGTTCTCGGCCCGCCGTGTGCAAGCCGCCATCCGCAAGATGGTGGATGAGGAGGACAAACGCCACCCGCTCTCCGACGAGGCTATTGTGAAGAGCCTTTGCAACGACGGCCTGGAGGTGAGCCGACGCACCATTGCCAAATATCGCGACCGCATGAACATACCCCCTTCGCGCCTTCGCAAAAAACTTTAGCCACCCTTCACTCTTCACTCTTCACTCTCACCTCTTACCTAACAAGAATGATAGAACTACACGACATACACAAAAGCTTCGGCTCTCTGGAAGTGCTCAAAGGCATAGACCTGCAAATAGCTGACCACGAAATCACAGCTATCGTGGGCCCCAGCGGTGCCGGCAAGTCCACGCTGCTTCAAATCATGGGCACTCTGTCGCGCCCCAACGCCGGCCGTATCCTCTACGACGGTTTCGACGTCACCTCGCTCTCCGACCGCCGACTCTCCGCCTTTCGCAATTCCAAGATAGGGTTTGTGTTTCAGTTTCACCAGCTGCTGCCCGAGCTCTCCGCTTTGGAGAATGTGATGCTTCCGGCCCGCATAGCCGGCACCTCGCGTCGCCTCTCGGCTCAAAGAGCTGCCGGGCTCCTCGAGCTAATGGGCCTCGAGGCCCGTGCTCACCATAAGCCGGCACAGCTCTCCGGCGGTGAACGTCAGCGTGTGGCTGTGGCTCGCGCTCTCATCAACAACCCCGAAATCATATTTGCCGATGAGCCCACCGGCAGCCTCGACTCCAAAAACCGCGACGAGATTCAAACCCTGTTCCGCTCCCTCTGCCAAGAGCGTGGCCAAACGTTTGTGATTGTCACCCACGACTCTTCGCTGGCCTCGGTGGCCTCGAGGGTGGTGGAGATGGCCGACGGCTGCATTGTGCCGGCCGCCGATACTGCTGCCCCTGCTGCGGAAGCCTCTCAGATTTCGGCCGCTACTTCCGAGGCGCCGGAAGAGCAGAACCCTTAGCCCCTCCTCAACGTTATTAAATAAGCCCCATCTGCCCGGGGCATATCAAAAACCACAAGTAAATTATGGAAGGAAAACGTCAAGCAAAAATAGCACGTCTCATTCAGAAAGAATTGAGCCAAATATTCCGCCGCGAAACTGCGGCTATAGGTAATGTGATAGTGAGCGTAAGCTCGGTGAAGGTGAGCCCCGACCTGAGCATAGCCCGTGCTTACCTCAGTATTTTCCCCGGTGAGAAAGCCGCCGAGATTATCGACAATATAAATAAGCAAGCCAAGACAGTGCGCTATGAGCTCGCACAACTCGTGAAGACTCAGTTGCGTCGCTGCCCCGAGCTCTTCTTCCATCTCGACGACTCGCTCGACTATATCGAGAACATTGACCGCATTCTGGCTGCCGAAAAGGAGGCCCACCCCTCGCTGGCCAAGCCTCAGGATGCCGACTCTGACTCGCAGGAGGCTTAACCTCCCTCACCTACTCACCCCTCCCTGTAAGCACTCTTGCAGGCCTTGAAGCTTGCAAAAGAAGTATGAAATTATCACTCCCGGCTAAACTGGCACGGCGCTACCTGTTTGCCCGCAAATCTTTTAGCGCTGTTAATGTCATTTCCATCGTCTCGGTATGCGGTGTCGCAATCGCCACGATGGCAATGATTTGTGTGCTTTCGGTGTTCAACGGTTTCCGCGACGTGATTCAGAGTCGCATGAGCCGCATCACCCCCGACATCCTTATCACCCCGACGCAGGGCAAGACCCTTCTCACTCCCGACTCTATTATAGCTCAAATCAGCGCAATAGAGGGGGTGGAGCTCGCTTCGCCGGTGGTGGCCGACAATGCGTTGCTCTACAGCGACCATCGTCAGTTGCCGGTGCGACTGCTGGGCGTGGATGCCGCCGATTATGCTCAAATCACTGATATAAAGAACATTCTGATTCCGGGAAGTCGCTATCGCTTGCTCTCATCCGAAGCCGATTTCGCTCAAGATGAATCGGCTTTATCCGAGGTTCAAGATGATGATGCTCAAGCAGATATGAGCGAAATAGAGGCTGTGGCCGATGCTCAATTCGACGAGGCCGCCCTCTTCACTCAAGATGCCGATTTCTCTGTCGGGGAGGATGCCGATTCCGAGGCTCTGCCGGAGAATTTCGCACTCCTTTCGCCCGGCCTGCTCATTCAGCTCGGCCATGGCGCCGGCATTTCCGGCGGCGAGATTCCCGACCATGTGGTGCCGGAGGTGTTTGGCATCTCTCTGTTTGTGCCTCGCCGCACAGCTTCGGTCAATACCGCCAATCCGGCCGCCTCATTCTTGGTCGACTCGGTGGGCGTGGAGGGCTCATTTAGGGCCGAGCAACAGGAGTTTGACACCAACACGGTGATTGTAGACATCAATTTTGCCCGCCGCCTATTTGAATACGACACCCAGGCCTCGCAAATCTATGTCAAGACGCGCCCCGGTGCCGACACGTCGGCGGTTGCCGACCGCATCCAAAAGCTCTTGGGCGACAGGTGTAAGGTGGTGGACCGTATGCAGCAAGAGTCGCTCCACTATCGCATGATGGAGATTGAGAAGTGGATCACATTCCTGCTGCTCTCCTTCATCCTGCTCATAGCCTCATTTAATATAGTGAGCACCCTGTGTATGCTCATAATCGAGAAGCGCGAGGGCATAAATATATTGCGTCGGTTGGGGGCCACCAAGTCGCTGATTGGTAGAGTGTTCTGCCTTGAGAGTGTCTATGTGAGTGCCTTTGGCGCAGTGGCCGGCATCCTTTTGGGCCTGCTGCTTTGCGAATTGCAGATACATTATCACCTCATAGGCATCCCCAACGACAACTCCGGTAATCTGATAATCAACACCTACCCGGTAGTGGTCAAGGCCACCGACATCCTGCTGGTGCTGCTCCCCATAGCCACCATCACAGCCGTGACCTCATTTGTGGCCTCCCGATTTGCTCGTCGCCAGATAGAGTGATGGATGTCGTAAACATCTTTAAGATAATAACTTACATTAAATAACCTTCAAACCCACACAGTCATTATGGATTTCAATTCACTACTTAATGCAGCCTCTCAGCTCAAAGACAAAGCCGAGAAGCTCACATCTACCCCTGAAGGCAAGGAAATGCTCTCAAAAGGTGCAGAATATATCGGCACAGCTAAAAAGGCAGTCTCGGGAGCCAAAAGCTCTCTTCCCACCGACACCCTCAAGAAGGCAGCCGACAAGGTGGAATCGGCTCTCGGCGGCCTCTCCAAGGGCGCTTCGCTGCTCGATTCTCTCAAGAAGTGAGCTCTGAGCATCGGCGGCCACCCTCTTCCTCTTTGCAAGTCAGTATCAAAAATATTAACCCCCAAATATAATTATGAAATTAGTTAAGAAAATATCAGTGATTCTGCCCTCCGTGGCTCTCTTTGCTTTAGTGTTAACCTCATGTGGCGGCCACTCATCGGCCAACAAGGAGCAGATAGAGCAAGCTCGTCAGGATGCAAAGGAGATGACTTCCGCCTTTGAAGCAGCGCAGAAAGCGCCGGCACAGAAAGCCGCTCAGGATGCCAATGCCGCGCCTGTGACCATCGACACCGCTTCGGCCACTACCGAAATCGTGGTTTCCGAATCCAGATAATCAGCCCGGCGAATCACCTCATTCGTCCAAAAAATAAGGAGGCTGCGTCACGTCAATGTGGCGCAGCCTCCTATATATTTGTTAAGGCAAGCCGGAGTGATTACTCAGCTTTGCCGTCTGAACCGAGCACGTTGATGATTTTGTGCTTGTAGAGACGTTCCATTTCTTCGCGAGCGGGGCCGAGGTATTTGCGGGGGTCGAACTCACCGGGTTTCTCAACGAATACTTTGCGAACGGCAGCTGTCATGGCTAAGCGGCTATCGCTATCGATGTTGATTTTGCAAACAGCGCTCTTGGCAGCGTCGCGGAGCTGCTGCTCGGGGATACCGATTGCATCGGGCAATTTGCCACCGTGAGTGTTGATGATGTCAACATACTCTTGGGGCACTGAGCTTGAGCCGTGGAGCACGATGGGGAAGCCGGGAAGTTTCTCCATAACAGCGTCGAGAACGTCGAATGCCAAGGGCGGGGGCACGAGCTTGCCTTCAGCGTTGCGTGTGCACTGCTCGGGTGTGAACTTGTATGCAC
>CAYVAK010000087.1:0-7970 GCA_964448425.1 uncultured Sangeribacter sp. | reverse complement strand
TTGGGAAAGGGCGAGCAAGGTTGCTATTAAGCAACAAGTTAGCGCTGCTCGACGCTTGAGTTTTTTGGTGTTCATGTTGTAAAAATGTTGGTTTAGGTTCTTTCGAGTTTATGTAGAATCCACATATGTAGGCTTCTGTCGTCAAAGCTTGTCAAAGCCGGTCAAAGCCGGTCAAAGCTGGTATAGAGTTACAAGCCGAGTATAGAGTTGCAAAAGTTAAAAGATCAATAGGCTAATATTGAGAGCTTTCCTTATTGGCGTCAAAGCTTACATCTATGCATTTCTTGGCGCAAAGTTAGTCAAAATTTCTCAATAACAATAATTTGTCACCAAAATTTTTCAAACCCCGAAAAAAGTCACCCTCCCCGCCCATCCAACCGCCCATCCGCCCCGCCGGTGTGCCGGTGCATCCCTACAGGGCGGATGGGGGTTGCGGACGGATGGGGGTTGCATCGCCGGATGGGGGGTGCGGACGGATGGGGCGACAAAAAAGTCCGAAGCCGGTGGGGCTTCGGACTTGCTATGGGGTGGACTCGGGGCAGGGGGCCTCGGGCCGGGGAGGGGTTAGCGGACTATGACTTTTTGGGTCTTGTTGCCCATGACTACCAGGTAAACGCCTTGGCTGAGCTCGTGGTGGCCTTCGCCGCCGGCTACGCGGATGCCGTCGACACTGTAGATCTCGGCGTTGTCGCCTTCAATATCTATGTAGCCGATGCCGGCTTTCACACTTGTCTGAGGCAGTTGCACGGTCTCTACATCGGTGGCTACTTCTTTAACCTCTGTCTTTGAGGCTTCGGAATATTCCACCGGGAAGAGTTTCTGTGCTGCTGCTTTTGCAGGGGCTCCGCTTGAGTTGATCTCAAGTAAGAAGGGATAGATGAATTGGGCCTTCACGTATCGGCACTTTTCGGGGAGAGTCCAGGTTGCGCCCATCTCTGCAAACCAGGTCACGGGCTCTGCTTCTTCCTTGATCTCTACGCCTTTTTCGGTGAGAAGGTCGGCTGCATTTTTGTAGTAGGTCTTATACACCTCGTCTTTGTCGTTGATAAGTTCGATCTTCAACCAGTCGTTTTCGGTGCTGTTGTGGAGTGTGAAGGAGTTGTAATTTTCGTCGAGTACATCATTAAACCAGTTGATGTTGTTGCCGTTGGCATCTAACTGTAGTTTGAAATACAGCACTTCGGTGTATTTGCCGGTGGAGTCGTCGTAGCGGTAGGTCTTAGATGCATCGGAGATGATCATTTGCGGGGAGTTGTCAAGTGCGAGGCTGACATTGTCGATGGTCCAGTCTTCCCAGCATGACCATGTCTCGTTTTCAAAGTCTTTTGCTGTGGTGAGTGTGATGTCGCATGAGTTACTCTCCAGGTATGATGGAGCCTTTGCACTGCTATAGTAAGAGCCGCTGTCGTCGAGTGTGATAGCTACACCATCTAAAGTAATGGTGTTGTAATAATTGAATTTATCCTTCATAGACTGCGACATTTTCGGCTCGATGAGGTCTGCTTTATATTTCAGCTGGTTGTAAGCTGCTTCCAGTGTGGTCTCCCCGTCAATGTTTATAAATTCAACGTCGTCGTCGTTGTTGTAGCCGTAGACGTATGCATAATCGACGCTCGGCTCGGGGATTACGGGTGTGAAGTCTACAGAGGCTAAGTCGGAGACGCGAGTGGTTATGATCTCGTTGCCTTCGTCGTCGGTGGTTATGGCATTGTAGCGTGCTTGCAGGTTGTAGGTGTGCTCGGTTGTGGTGTCGTCTACTTCTGTGGTGTTAGTGCCATTGCCGTTGTCGGAGTAGCGGTGGTAGCCGTTCTTAACCACTTCCATGAAGCGGTTTTTGGAGCCTTGTGCGAAGGTGGTTGAGAATGAGCCGTTGACGTCGGTAGCGGTGTCGTTGATGGAGTAGCCCAAGACTTCGTCTACTTCAGATTGCTTGGTGAGGTCGGTGCCCACGAGCAGCACACGGTCGGTCCAGCGGCAAAAATCCGGGTACTGGAAGTCGACGGGATTGCTGCTGTAGTCCCATGCTGTGTAGGAGTATTGTGTGCCGAGGTCGGTGTCATCGCCGCTGGCCACAACATCGTCGTGACTGGCATCGGTGGTTATGATTGCATAGCCGTTGTTGGAGTCGAGTGAGTAGGTGAAGTAGTCGATTGTGCGACCGTTAATCTCTTTGCTATCATCAAGGTTGAGCACCAGCTGGTAAGCTTTGAGTTCGAGGTTCACATTAGGATTGACTATGGTGAAGGGGTTAGACTCGGCTTCTACTTCGCGGTAACCGATGGTGACGTAGAGGCGATATTCGTAGTTGCCGGAGCTGTAGGTGGTGGGGTCAAGGTAGTAGCCCGAGCGGCCAAGATATGTGTAGCCTTTGCCGGTCAGTGCTGTCTGAAGGTTGCTCTCAAAGTCGGAGATGCTCCAATCTATGTTGGAGAGATTGAGCAGGGTGGCCACCGGTTCGCCGTCGGTGGTGAACGACTGAATTCTCACACTTTGGATGTTGTCTTCTATGCCGGTGGTGTTGCCCAGTACGGGGCGGAAGTTGCCCTGCGTGTATTCGTTGTAGGATAGGGCTGAGATCTGGGCGTCAGCGTAGTTGCGCTCGGTGAAGAGCTTTGAGCTGCCGGTGCTTTGCGGGTCGGAAACATTGTAGAAGAAGTAAACATTCTTGAAGTAGGTAGGAGTCTCAAACTTCATATTACCGTTTGCGGTTCCGAGAGGCACTGTGGTGTCGGGATCGATAGTCACAGCGTCTTTGCTTTGGCCGTAGTGGCCCCAGTTGGCGTGGTTACTCCAGTTGGCGTCGCCGTTGCCGTTGGCGTGTTCGCCGTTCCATCCGGTCCAGAGTTTCACTTCGCCGTTGATCCACATGTCGCTAACGGTGTAGATGCGGTAGTCTGTATTATCGGCCAGATCAAGAGTTCCTAATTCATAGAAGGGAGATGAGTTTTTCCAATAAGAACCGGGATGTGTCTCGCCGGGGGTGAATTGAAGATCCTCGGAGTTGAGTGTGAACTCGTATTCTTTGTCATCGTCTGCGGTGAATTTTGTGCTAAACATGATGGGGTTGAGCGGTGGCCAAGCGGTGTTGTACATCACTTTGCCATTCACATCTTTGGCTACCTGGCCTTTGTCGTTGTATTGAATCCAGGCTTCTTGCCAGCCTTTGTTGGTTGAGAGGCCTGCCGGGGTGGTGTATTCAGTGCTCTGTTTCCAGTCGGCACCAATCATAGATATGAAGGGCATATAATCTTTGCCTTTGGCGTCGTGGATTTCAGTGAATGTCACAGAGGGGGTGCCGCTGAGGTTGAGAGTGGCCTTGTAGCGACGGCCCTCTTTGTTGGCGGTGCTGCTGTTGATGGGGTTAAATGCTGTGTAGTCAACCACTGTTTTCTTCGCGGTGGTGGGGGTGTCGTAGCCCACAACGCGGTAGAGACATTCGTTGGTGGGCCAAGTGCCGCTCGATACAGTCTCAACGCATTTGGTGTTGCGCAAGGTGAATTCGAGCTCGTAGGTGTTGTCGTCTACCTTTTGGAATTGATAGTCGGGGGTTATAGTGTTGTTGTTCAATACTTTGCAGCAGAAATAGTAGGTGGGCTCGGTGTAGGTGGCGAGCTTTGTCTTGCTGTAGATGCCTTTCGGATATACAGTCATAGTGACAGCATTCTCTGCGCTCGCTACATTTGTTATTTCCACCTTGTGGCTACCGCCGTATTCATTCCAGTATTTAATGGTGTAGACCTTGCCGGAGGTGGCTGCCAAGGCGAACTTGTAGCCGGAGGTGGTGGAGAAGGAGCTTGAAGAAGTATCTTTCGACACTGTCAGATTATCAGATCCGGCGTAAGCCCAGCCTTTAGCTACGGAGTATCCTTCGGCGTCGTAGAAGTAGAAGTGATAAGTGCCGTCGGCGGTGCAGGTGAACTTGTAGATCCACTGGTTGGTGTCGCTGTCATTCTCTTTAGTCATGGCAACGCCTTCGGTGTCGAAAGTGCCGCTGCCGCTGAAGTCGCTATATATATTCACACCTGAGGTGGGAATGTTGGATTTGCCTTCGATTTTGAATTTCGAGGGTGTGCCGTATTCGGTTCCGGTGTCGGTATATATGTAGATAGTAGCATCGGAAAGAGTTCCGTTGGGAGTCATATTTGTTTCATCTTCGTATGTTCCCAGTGAGTATTCTGTTCCCGATTTAATTGAAGTATCTGAGGAGCGATACCATGTATCGGGGCTTTTGACGTAGAATTTAAATGCTTGAGTCAGAGTTACATTTGAGAGAGTGAAGCAAGATTTGCTGCTGTCCCAAGTAAACTGGTAGTTGTTTGTGCTCCATCCGAAGTCGCCTCCGCGCAGATATATGTCGGTGGCCTCTTTTTCTTTGCCGGTGATAGTCACGTCTTTAGGCTCGGCGCCGGTTGCCGTGAAGCTTATGGTCACTTCGCCTGTGGCGCCGGTCCATGTGTAGTAGTTGCTGTTGCCGGCGGTGGAACCGCCTGTGAGGCTGCCGGATACATTGGTGTTGCTGCTCGGACCATACCAGTTGCTGTTGCTAATGTTGCCTTTACTATAACTTTCGGGCATAAGTATGTGGAATTTTTGCCCGTTAGTAAGAGTTGTGGTCACTGTGTAGCGGCGGGTGTCGTAGTCGCATGTGAATGCGCTGATCACTGTGCTTCCTTCGCTGCACAGGTTGTATTGAGCATATTCCTGCACCTTTAATGTTGGAGATGAGCTGCTTGTGTAGGTCACTTTGTAGTGACGACCCTGTACCGGGCTCATTTTAAGTGCTTTATCAGTCGCGTAAAGGGAGGTTGTATATTCTCCATTTGAGAATGATACTGTAGCATTCTCATATCCATAGTCTTTGCTCTGATTTGCATCATAGAACATGAAGTATCCATTATTCTGGGTAATTGCGTATGTGGCATCAAATTCATAAATGTATTTTCCGGAGGAACTGTCGTAGGTCATTGTCTGATCGGCATTCCAGTCTGATTGTAGGACACTGTTTTTGAAGTACACATTACCTGCATTTGCGACTTGGGAGAGTGCAAGTAAGGTGGCAATAAGGCAAAGGAAGCGTATTGCCGAATGGAAAGGTTTGAGTTTGTTCATATTATCTTTGAGTTAATGTTGATAGTTGTCAAAATTATTAGTGCTACAGCAGGGACGCGGGGTGGCGGCGCAGCTTGGGCAGACAGTTTCCAATATGAGGTGCTGCGACGTGGGGCCTCGGCCCAAAATTGGTGTGAGGGGCGCTCTTGGCGTTCTTGTTTGCATGGCTACGGGCGTGGGGCGATTTCGGCGGCGCCAGTTTGAAAGTGACGGTGCGACTGCGAGAGAGATATTGTGGATCGAGTCTACCGCGTTAAGTCAATCAAGATACGTAAGAGTATTTTCACATTATTCTATAAGTTTTTCCGTTGCTATTGATATCTATGAACCACAAAAGTTGGCCACAGATGCACTGCATTGTGGGGAGAGAGAATAGGCTAAATGCGAGGCATGTGGTTAGAGTCCAATGATATAAATCTCAAGGCTTATTGCCTGCAAAGTTACTAAAGAGATTTGAAATTGAGCTATTCCGAGGGTTAAAATAATGTTAAAAATTGCTAACGCGCCGCTTCGCCTTGTGGCTCGGGTTTGAGGGGCGGTGAAAAAGTTTTACCTTTGCAGGGTGTAAGCTGCCGGCTTTAGGGCGGGCGAGCGAGGCTCGAAAGCCCCGAGGCCGAAAGGCGAGCGGGCGTGCCCCGGGCGGCAGCGGAATCGATGAACTGATGAGAAACAAACTTATATGTGCAGCCCTGGCTGCTCTGGCGCTATTGTGGGCGTCGGAGCCTCTGTGTGCGCGCCGCGACGCCGCCACCGACCCCGACCATTACTTCTTGCGCGAGGGGGAGGCCCCCAACAGCTTGAAGCTGTTGCCGCCGCCGCCTCAGCCCGGTAGCCTGCTTTTCGACTACGACTGCGAGCGCTACGAGTGGGGCAAGAGCCTGCGCGACGGTGAGCGTGGCGACCAAGCGAGCGCCGATGCCAACCTGGCGGGCAACGGTGTGGCCGAGGCCTTCTCCGAGGCTTTCGGCCTGGAGATTAGCGCCACAGACACCCCGGAGATTTTCCGCCTTATTGTCAACATGCGCGAGGATGCCGGCGACCTGGCCACCCGCGAGGCCAAGCAGCACTACAACCGCACCCGCCCCTTCGCCCTCTTCGGCGAAGATACCTGCAACCCCCTTCAGCAAAAGGAGTTGAGCACCAACGGCTCCTACCCCTCGGGCCACACAGCCATTGGGTGGGCCACTGCGCTGGTGCTCGCCGAGATCAACCCCGAGCGCCAAGACCTCATACTGCGTCGCGGCTACGAGATGGGCGAGAGCCGGGTGATATGCGGCTATCACTTCCAGAGCGACGTGGAGGCCGCAAGGCTGATGGCCGCCGCCGTGGTGGCCCGCTTGCACGCCGACAAGGGGTTTGAGAAGCAGCTGCGCCGCGCCAAGCGCGAGTTTGCACGCCTCAAAAAGCAGGGCAAAGTGGCACCGATAAATCAGAATTTTTAACCAAATATCCCCCAACTAATTGTTTATGAGAAAGTCTCTACTAATCCTCTCCTTAGTGGCAGCAAACCTTTGCTCCATGCCGGCCGTGGCGGCTCCCATGGAGAGCGAAACCGCCGCCCCGACAGCCTCAGAGGCGGTGCAGCCCGAATCAGCCCTCTCGGCGCAGCCCGAATCGAGTGCCTCGGTGCAGTCGAAAACCACTACCACCGCCGTGAGCTTTAGTATCGGCACGCCGAGCAGCCGGCCCGACGACAATGTGATTTCATTTCAGCCCATAGGCCGTGTGCTGCTCGACGCCGCAGCCTACGGCGGCAACGACGGCGAAGAGTTTAACGCCGGAGCCACCATCTCCGAAGCCCGCCTGGGCGTGATAGCCCGCTATGGCAAGTGGACCGGCAAGGTGGAGCTCGGCTACAGCTACGGCCAGTTTGCCGCCCGCGACCTCTATGTGCAGTATAACTTCAAGCCCAACCTCTTTGTGTGTGCCGGCAACTTCATACACCCCTACGGCTTGCAGAGTGCCACCAGCTCCTCTATGAAGATCAGTTTTGAGGAGCCCACCTCCTCGGCCGTGTTTAATTTCGCGCGCCTGGTGGGCATCAACTTCACCTATTATAATAATAGGGCGTATGCCGCCCTCTCGGCCAATGTGGAGTCGGCCTCGCTGCTTCACCCCACCAACGAGCTGGGACGCACCGGCTACGGCTGCCTCTCGCGTTTTGTGTGGCACCCGATTTCGGGCGCCGGTGAGGTGGTGCAATTCGGCTTCTCCTACTGCATGCAGTCGCCCCAATACAACTCCGACAAGAACCTGAGCCACCATGTGTGGACCTCTTCGGCCTATTTCCCCACCAAAGTGGCGCGCGTCAAGGCTGTGGAGGCAGTGGTGACTGATGCCTGCAACTACATCAACTTCACCCCCGAGCTGCTGCTCAACTTCGGCGGCATGGCCCTGGAAGCACAATACTTCTATTCGCGAGTGAACCGCCACAACGACCTTCAGGCCTTCAACGGCTGGGGTGCCTACGGTGCCCTCAGAGGTCTGGTGAGAGGTGGCAAGTATCGCTACAACAATGCTATGGCCGCGTTGGCCACCCCATCGGCCGGGTCGGTAGAGCTGGTAGCCCTGTACAACCACACCAACCTGTCGCACCGACAAAGCGGCATCTTCGGCGGCCGCATCAACGATGTGTCGCTCACCGCCAACTGGTATGTGAACAAATATGTTATATGGCGTTTCCGCGCCGGCTACACCCATCGCTGGGACCACAGCAGCTTGCCCACCGTGGATCTGGGCTCCTTCCAGACCCGCCTGCAAATCCTCTTCTAACAGCATCGACATCCGCCCGCAGTGGTGGGCGAGCCTCTCGACTCGCCTGAGGTCTCCTGTCACATCTTAGACCCACCTTGGGGAGCGGG
>CAYVAK010000086.1:0-8318 GCA_964448425.1 uncultured Sangeribacter sp. | reverse complement strand
GAATCGGTGTCGCCTCACTATTTTAGGAGAGCCTAATGGCTAAGAAAACCTATACTATCTATGGCCGGCGTCCGAATTCGCTGGCAAACATAGCGACTCTCTCGGCAGAAATTTCCTTTATTCACAGCTTCACGGGAGACGTCCGTTCGCTTTGCTCACTCCCTTTCTCCCGCGTTACCTACTATCGGCGAACCTCTCGGCTCGCCTCACCATACCGGCTAAATATAACGGAGGCTGCGCCATATTTGAATTATGACACAGCCTCCTGTGGGGGTTGGGGGTGGTTACCCTTATTTCTTGAAGTAACGGTTGTAAAGACCTTGGAAGCCTTGACCGTGACGAGCTTCGTCTTTGGCCATCTCGTGCACTGTGTCGTGGATAGCGTCGTGGCCGGCTTTCTTTGCGTTGGCTGCGATGCGCATCTTGTCGGCGCAAGCACCGGCCTCTGCTGCCATACGTTTCTCAAGGTTGGTCTTGGTGTCCCATACCATGTCGCCAAGGAGCTCGCAGAATTTTGATGCGTGCTCTGCCTCTTCCCAAGCGTAGCGCTTGAAGGCTTCGGCTACTTCGGGATAGCCTTCGCGGTCGGCTTGACGCGACATTGCAAGATACATACCTACTTCGCTGCATTCGCCTGCAAAGTGGTTGTTGAGGTCTTTAATCATCTCTTCATCGGAGCCTTTGGCTACGCCTATCACGTGCTCTGTGACGAATTGAAGTGTTGATGACTTATCTAATTCTTTAAATTTAGATGCGGGAGCTTTGCATTGGGGGCATTGCTCTGGGGCTGTGTCACCTTCGGCTACATAGCCGCAAATGGTGCAAATCCATTCTTTTGCCATAATAAATTTAAGGTTTTTAATTACAGATTATTTTTATAAAAATACTTGCGTTTTCGCTCTGCAAAATTAAAAAAAGATAATTGGAAAAGCAATAATTCGGGGAGTTTTTTTTAACTTTGTAGAAATATTTTTTCACACTGCAAATGAGCACTGACACCTCCGCTTACCGCTATTTTCTCGACGAAATGCGCCGGGCCATTCCGCCCTCCGCTTCCTTTCTGCTGCTCTGCGTGAGCGGCGGTGCCGACAGCATGGCCCTCTTCCACGGTGCCCTGCGTCTGGGGCTGAATTTCCAGGTGGCTAATTGCAACTTCCATCTCCGCGGCTCTGAGAGCGACCGCGACAGCGCCTTTGTGGCTCAGGCTTGCCTGGACCATGGGGTGAAGCTCCACCGTCTCGACTTCGACACTCAGGCCTATTGCGAGGCCCACGGCCTCAGCCTTGAGATGGGGTGTCGCAATCTGCGCTACGAGGCTTTCCGAAAGCTCAAACAGCTCCACGGATTCTCCCGAATAGTGGTGGCCCACAATGCCGACGACAATCAGGAGACTCTCCTGCTCAACCTTTTCCGCGGCACCGGCCTGCACGGCCTCACGGCCATGCGCCCCGACAACGGCGAGATACTCCGGCCGCTGCTCCGGTTGCCCCGCTCGGCCATTGAGGCCTTCCTTAGCTCGATTGGTGCCACCCACATCACCGACTCCTCCAATCTCTCCGACTCCTTTCGCCGCAACTTTGTGCGCCTGCGCCTCCTTCCGCTCATCAAGGAGCGTTGGCCCGGCGCCTCGAAAGCCCTTACACGCACCATTGCCAATCTTCAGCAGGCCGAGGCCATCTACGACTATGCCGTCGGCTCTATGCTCGGCCCCTCTCGCCCTCAGGAGCAGCAACCCTTCACCCTGCCTTTTGCAGCCATTGCCAATGTAGGCGCTGCCGGTGCCGCCGCACTCATCCACGAGGCTTTTGCACCTTTGGGCGCTTCCGAGACTCAAGTGCTCGAGATGGCTGCCACCACCCGCAAGGGTGCTCGCTGGGATCTGCCTCACGGCTCGGTGACTGTGGCCACCGATGCTTACTGCTATCGCCCCTTCGCGGCCGGCGAGCCATCACCCTGCCCCGAGTGTGAAGTGCAGCCCCTCACCCTCACTGCTGAGCTGATGCAGACTATAAAGACCAATGCCGATAAATATGTGGCCTACTTCCCGGGCCACGCCTGCGACTATTACTTCTCCTTCCCTCGCCGTGCCGACCGATTCTCGCCAATGGGCATGCGCGGCTCCAAACTCATTGCCGACATGCTGCGCGATGCAAACATCGACCCCGCCGAGCGCCCCACTGTGAGCCTGCTGCGCCGCAAAGACGATGCCGACACCGTGGTCTGGATTCCCGGCTTGCGCCGCTCCGCTCGCTGGAGTGTGCCTTCCACCCTCGGCGCGCCGCTGATTCGCATCACCGTAGCCACCCCCAATTTCACTCCCCCCTCGCCAAAATAAGCACACAATCCATACACACACTGATGAAACATATATTTACCCCTATAACCATTTGCGCAGCCATCTGCGCCATGCCCTCTTCGCTGAAAGCCGACTTCTCACCCTACATAGCCCGAGTGCTCGAATTTTGCCCCGCACCCGGCCAGTTTGTCAACGTGATTCCCGAATATGAGGCGGGCGACACCGAGGAGCAGATTCTCGCAAAAGTGGCCGAGCAGATTTGCGGCTCCTCCTCTCCCGGCATGATCTCTTTAGGAGCCTATGGCGGCTATGTCACCTTCGCCTTCGACCATCCCGTGGTCAATGTTGCCGACGCCTACGACTTCAAGGTGAACGGCAATGCCATTATCTCCGATATCGACACCCGTGGCGGCAGCGCCGAGCCGGGCATTATCCTCGTGAGCGTCGATGCCAACGGCAACGGCCTCCCCGACGACGAGTGGTTTGAAATAAAAGGTTCCGACTACGACCTTGACACCACCAACCATAATTTCTCCATCACCTACTATAAGCCCGACCCTAACCATCAGAGCACTCCCGACCCCAACACATCTGCGATTACCGACACACAATACATCCGCTGGACATCCAACGACCCCGCCACCCCGCAGGGCTATCTGCAAAAAAACAGCTACCACACACAAGACTATTGGCCCTCTTGGCTCTCTGAAGCCTCGACCCTCACCTTCAGCGGTGCCCGCCTCGCCCCCAATGCCATCGACATTTATGGCGACGGCTCCTACCTGCTGCTGCGCACCCTGGGCGAAGGATATGCCGACAATCTCCCCACTGTGGAGCGCTACGGGCTGGTGGACAAGGGTGTGAAAATAGACTGGGCGGTGAAAGCCGACGGCACCCCCGCGCAGCTGGAGCAAATAGACTTTGTGAGAGTCTACACAGCCCTTAATCAGACTTGCGGTCAGCTTGGCGAAACATCTACCGAAGTGACCGGAGGCGAAGACCTCCATCCGCAAGCCACCCTCTCGGTGGGCTCCATAGCCCTTTCGCAGCCTGCTGTAGCCATCCTGCCTTCCGAGCGTGGCACTCTGACGGTGCGCAGCGGCCTTGACGTTGCCACCCCGGCCACCCTCTATTCCACGTCGGGCGCCACTATGGCCCGTCTCACCATAGTCCCCGGCACCGCCACTGTAGAGCTCCCCGCGCTCCCCTCCGGCATCTACCTGCTGCGCATCGACGGCATAGCGCACACCTTCCGCCTTCCCCTCTGATAAATAAGCAATAAAATAAGCAAGGGGCGAACCGGTTGGCTCGTCCCTTGTTTATTTTGGTGCCACACCTCGGCTACCTTAGAAGGAAGCGGAGATGGCCGCTGTGAAGGTGGTGCCGGTGGTGAATGGCGAATTATAATCGTAGTATGAGGGGATATAGTTAAGCAAGTTGTCGGCGGTGAGCGAGAGGGTGTAGCGCGACAGGAAGCGCTGGGTCACTGTCAGGCGGCAAATGGCGTAGCCGGGATAGCGCTGTGAGAATTGCGGAGAGGTGGCTGTGAGTTGCACCACATCGCCTGTCACAGCCGAGAGATAGCGCCCCGACAGGGTGGCATTGAGCGCATACGACTTGGATGGCGACAGCGAGTAGGCCACTTGCGCGGTGAGGGTGTGAGGGCGTGCCGGCGATATGTTGGGGGTGGATTTGGAGAGGTGCTCGTAGGTGTAGGCATAAGCGGCCTTACCGCTGAAGCCGGCTCCAAAATTAGCCGAGAAATTCACCTCCGCTCCGCTCACGGTCACGTGAGGCATGTTCATATACAGCTGGCCGTTGAGGTCTTGGCTCCATGCGTAGGATATGCGGTTGGTCACTATGTTGTGAAACACTATGGCGCTGGCGTTGTAGCCCGACTTGCGATATTCGGCCGAGAGCGAGAAGTTTTGGCTTGTCTCCGGCTTCAGATTCTCGTTGCCGTAGATGTAGAAGATGCCGGCCATATCGAAGTCCATATACATCTCTTTGAGCGAAGGCGCCTTGAAGCCGCCGGCGTAGTTGAAGCGAAACGACCATAGGTTGTGCTTATATAGCACACTGAGTTTGGGCGAGACGTGTTGGCGCTTTATGAGCGAATAATGGTCGAGGCGCACACCCGGCACGATGCTCAAGCAGGATAGCGGATTATAGTCAAACTGAGCGAAGACCGAGTAGGTGGATTGCTTGTGGCTGTCGCCGTTAAACTGATAGCTCATCAGATAGTCGTTGAGGTATTCAGCGCCGGCAGTGAGGGTGTTCACCGAGTTGAGCGTCAGATTGTAGGTGGCGCGAGCTATGTGTTGGCGGTTGGAGTAGTCGCGAATGTCGCTCTTTTGCAGGGCATTGTAGTCGCTTTTGTCATACTGGTCGTAAGAGTACGACAGCTCCAAGCCGGAATTGTCGTTGATGTTGTATTGCGCCATCAGGCCGCCTGTGTAGTCTTTATAGCGCTCTTTATCCTCGGCCGAGTTGTTGCGCTGGCGGAAGAAGTAGGAGGCGCGGGCGGTGAACGACAGGTCGGAGTTCACCTTATAAATGAAGCGGTCCTTGGCATTGATGGCGTGATAGCCATATATCTTTGAGAAGTCGCCGGGGCGAGTAAGCTTAATCTCGCCGGTGGCATCGTAAGAAAATTGGGCCACATTATTTATGTGGCGGTAAGCAGAGCTGAGCACACCGCTGTAGTATTGCTGATTGTGGCTGCCATAGCGAGCGGTGAGGTCGACATGAAAGGGGTCGGTGGCCTTCTTACTTATCAGGTTGATTACACCGCCCACAGCGTTAGAGCCGTAGAGCGAAGAGGCGGCGCCCTTTATAATCTCGATGCGCTCAATGTTGTCCAGATTGAGGCGCGAATAGTCCACATTGTCCAGGGTTTCGCCGGCGAGGCGTTCGCCATCCACCAAAAACAAAATTCCGTTGCCCGAGAATCCTTGCACATTCACCGATTTCTGTTGGTTCATGGTGTAGGAAAATTCCAGTCCGGGCATCTCATTGCGCAGCAGGTCGCTGACATCGGAGGCCTGCGCATTCACAATCTCTTGAGCCGAAATCACTCGCGTGAGCACCGGCACATCTTTGAGCCTTTTAGGGGTGCGGGTAGCGGTCACCACCACCTCGTCGAGGTAGGAGTCGTGGCCCGTTGCCGCACTGTCGGCATCCTCTGTCGAGGGGGTAATAGCATTTGCTATGCTGCAATTGGAAATGCAGCATAGCAAAAGACTTAGAGTAAGTGTATTTTTACGATATGTCATCTTTACCGATAGTGCCCGGCAGCCGCCTTGAGACGTTGGCCCGAAAATCTCCGATAGGGGAGTGGTTTGCCGCCGGCATTAGGAGTGTTGATAGTTATTATTTCTTGGTGCCTGTGAAGTCGCAGTTGATCGACATAGGCATTTTGCCGGGAACCATTGAGTAGGAGATAGTGGCCTGGCCATCTTTAATCTCTCCGTTGTTGATTGTCAGAGCCACAGCATCGGTAGTGACGCTGGTGCCGGCTATTGTGAAGCTCTTATTGTTGTCGGTCGATGAGATAGCCACATTCTCCACTGTGACAGCGGGAATTGTGTAGTTGCCATAGGTCACGGCGGGGAAAGTGATGGTGGCATTGTCGTCGCTTGTAGCTTCGATGCTTACAGCCACGTCGGTGACGGGGTCGAGTGTGATAGACTGTACACGCATAGCCACATCGCCTGTGTATGTGCCGGCCACTTGCTTGGCAGCGCCTACGGTGGGTTCATCTTTATCGTCTGAGCATGATGTAAATGTCAGTGTGCAGAGCAAAAGCATGCTCAGGATAGCTTTGGTTTTCATTGTCTTAATCTTATTTAAGTGTTTGTTTGTTGTTTTCGTTTAGTGCTGCAAAATTAGTCATTATCCCTGACCTCTACAATACCTAATTATAGGTAAATTGCCACCGCCTTGTGCCCTGATGTGCCTCCTGAAGTGTAAAATATTTAGTTAACATTAGGTATTTCCTACATTTTATTTAATTACTAATTTTGTATGCGAATTTGCGCCCTTCTGTGTGTGCCGAGAATTTTTCGACACATAGATCAATACAGGTATCGACACATATATAATATATACATACACACTCAAACAAATATGAACGCAAAGACTAAGAGCTTTGGAATGGGCATCGCCTCATTCTTTATTGTGCTGCTATCCATGCCCCTGGGCCACGCCCTAATGGTGCTCATGGACCACACTCTGAAAGGCTCCGCACTCCATTACGCCGCTTTTGCTATGGGTGCCGTGGGCCTGCTAATCACCATTGCCGGTGTAATAGTGAAAAATGAAACTCGCCAGACTATCTGCGGCCTCATTGGCGGCCTTCTCTTCTGGACCGGCTGGATAGAATTCGGCTACGTATACTACGCTCACCGCTACGGTGTGGCCCCGCTTATTGAAGACGGCGTTGTGGTCACCAAACCCGAATACCTCATTATGCCCTCCTCGTTCGGATTCCTCGCCATGATGTTTCTCTACTACATCTTCAGTGTCAGGAGCGGCTGCAACTTCTTCAACTATCTTCAGCGCCACTTGCTGGGCTCGCGCGCCAAGACCATAGCTGTGCCACAAGGTGTGCGCCACGCTTCAATAGTGACATTCATGGAGCTCAACATGATTCTCTGGACCAACTACCTGCTGCTCCTCTTCTGCTACGATGAGAATTTCCTGGGCTCTCACCATCCTGTGACCATCTTTGTGGCCATAGGCTGCCTGGTGGGCTCATTCTTCATGATGCGTCGCTTGGTCAAAATACCGGTGTGGGGGCGCTCATTGCGATTTGCAATAGCCACAGTGATAGTGTTTTGGACCTTTGTTGAGGTGCTCGGACGTCTCAACATAATGAAAGAGATATGGATTCACCCCTTAGAGTATAAGGTGGAGATGATATCCATCCTCGTCTCCTTCCTCTTGGCGGTAGGTATCTCGGCCTACGTCACCCTGCGCCGCAAAAAATAGTCCTCCCCTTGCTTGTATCGCCCGCCCGTGAAAACGCCCGCACTGTAGGGATGTACCATGGTGCATTCACCTGATTATCAATAAATTGCATTGTTGTGCAGCGCCGGATGTGGGCATCCTTAACAGCGGATGTGGGCTTTGAGACATAAAAGAGGCCGTGCCATATTGAATTATGACACGGCCTCCCTTATTTGGGTGTATTTCTTTATGCTATATTAGATGATGCCTTGAGCCATCATAGCGTCGGCCACTTTCATGAAGCCGGCAATGTTGGCACCCTTCATATAGTTGATATATCCGTCGGGCTGTGTGCCGTATTCCAAGCAAGCAGCGTGGATAGAGTTCATGATCTGGTGGAGCTTGGCATCAACTTCTTCAGCTGTCCACTGCAGGTGTTCTGCATCCTGAGTCATTTCAAGACCGCTCACGCCTACACCACCGGCGTTGACTGCCTTACCGGGAGCGTAGATCACCTTGTTGGCGATGAAGAGGTCGATAGCCTCAGCGGTGCAACCCATGTTGCTGACCTCAGCAACGATGAGAGTCTTATTGTCGATAAGGTTCTGAGCATCGGCGGGTGAAACCTCGTTTTGAGTAGCGCAAGGAAGAGCGATGTCTACTTTCTGCTCCCAAGGTTTGCGACCTGCATAGAATGTAGAGCCGGCGAATTTGTCGGCATAAGGAGCTACGATATCGTTGCCGGAAGCGCGGAGCTCGAGCATATAGTTGATTTTCTCTTCGTCGAGACCTGCGGGGTCGTAAACATATCCGTCAGGACCGGAGATGGTCACTACCTTACCGCCAAGCTCTGTAGCTTTCTTGGCTGCGCCCCAAGCCACGTTGCCGAAGCCTGAGATAGCGATTGTTTTGCCTTTGATGTCTTGGCCCATGTGGTGGAGCATATCCTGCACGAAATAGAGTGCACCGAAGCCTGTAGCTTCCGGACGGATGCGGCTACCGCCAAATGAAAGACCTTTACCGGTAAATGTACCTGTGTTTTCTCTTGTGAGCTTCTTGTACATGCCGTACA
>CAYVAK010000085.1:0-8453 GCA_964448425.1 uncultured Sangeribacter sp. | reverse complement strand
TGTCACATCTTAGACACACCCCGGGGAGCTGGAGGAAAGCCGTTGCACTTCCAATTGGAAATGTTGCGCTTAGAGGTGGAGAAAAAATTGGGTGAAAAATTTTGCAGTGTCGGAAAACTTCAGTAATTTTGCACCGCAATAATAGCAGATGGCCGTAAAAGGCTGAAGCTATGAGCATAATAACCCGATTTAATCGAATAAAACGAATATTAAAATTAAAACAGACAAATAAAAATGATTATTGTACAAGTAAAAGAAGGCGAGAACATCGAGAGAGCACTTAAGAAATTCAAACGTAAATTCGAGCGTACAGGCATCGTAAAAGAGCTTCGTTCGCGTCAAGCCTTTGAGAAACCGTCTGTAGCTAACCGCAAGAAAATGATGAAAGCGGTTTACGTACAGAAGCTCCGCATGGTAGAGGAATAAACCTCGCCTCTGATATTTGTTGACACGCACACAGGGATGCCTATCGCTTTTGAGAAAGAGAGCGGAAGGTATCCCTTGAGCGCTTTAGGCAGTTTACCGGAGCCGGCGGGGCGCTCGGCCGCGTGTGCATCCCTACACTGCGGGCAATACTTTTTATATGGAGGAGTTTCGGAAATATTTGAGCTATGAGCTTTATTACTCGCCACTGACGGTGAGAGCTTACATTAAGGATGTGAGCCAGCTCATCGAGTATCTTTCCGGCAGCTCCGCCTCCGCCTCTAACCCCTCTGCCGCCTCCGCCTCTAACCCCTCCGGCGCCCCAGTCGGCGTCGAGGGCTTTGATGCCGGATCGGTGACCCGGGACGACATCCGAGCGTGGGTGGCCGATATGGGCTCCAAAGGGGTGGTGGCCTCATCGCTGAGGCGCAAAATCATAGCCCTGCGCACCTACTTCAAGTTCCTGCGTAAGCGCGGCCTGGTGGCCTCCAATCCGGCGGCCGGTGTCACCCTCCCCAAGCTGGCCAAGCCGCTGCCCGCCTTCATCAAGGAGGAGGAGATTGAGAGGGTGGTGGACGAGGATGAGTTTGCCACCGACGACTTCCGCACCTACCGCAACAAACTGATAGTCGACATGCTCTATTCCACCGGCATGCGCTGCGCCGAGCTCACCGGCCTGCGCGATGTGGATGTGGATTTCAGTCGCATGGAGATAAAAGTGATAGGCAAGCGCAACAAAGAGAGAGTGCTGCCCATGCCCGAGCAGTTGGCTCGCCGCATAAAGCGCTACATGGAGCTGCGCGACAGCGAGTTTGACGCCGCCCCGGCCTTAATTTTAGGAAATAAGGGGGGCGTAATGAACAATTCGGCCCTTTCGCGCATTGTAAAGATAGAGCTATCTGCCACCACGTCGGCAAAGAAGAGCGCACACGTGTTGCGCCACACCTTTGCAACCTCGATGCTTCGGGGCGGCGCGGAAATTAACTCAGTAAAGGAACTATTGGGGCACTCGTCCCTCTCCACGACACAGATCTATACCCATTTAACCCTTAGTGAGATAAGAAAAAACTATATGTCAGCCCATCCAAGGGCATTAACCAATAATATCGAATCCTCCCTTAACTCCGAGCCCGAATCGCAAGGGGGAGAGGGACCTAAAGACTAAGTATCATGGAAGTAAAAATTAAAGCCATTCATTTCGACATCACCGACAAATTGGTAGCGTTTATCAACAAGAAGATTGACAAATTGGCTCGCAGATTTGAAGCTGTGAGAGAGGTAGAGGTAACGCTCAAAGTGGTGAAACCGGAAACCGCCATGAACAAAGAGGCAGCCGTGAAGCTGACAGTGCCCGGAGTGCCCGACCTATTTGCATCTAAGACCTGCGATACATTTGAAGAAGCAGTGGACCTTTGCCTTGAGGCCCTGGAGAAACCGCTTGAAAAAGGTAAAGAGAAGAAATAACATAGTGACTTCCCGGGAGACGCTTCACCACCTACGGTGGCTCGGTTTCTCCCGGGTTACTTACGAATGGCGAACCTACGGGCTCGCCTCGCCATGCGGCTAAAGTCATTGAGGCCGATTGGCAATTGAAATAAAAACAGTGCGAATATATGAGTGCATTTGATGAAATAAAGATTTATGAGTTTCCGAAAATCTGCGATCCGCGAGGCAATCTGAGCTTTGTGGAGGGGGCACGCCATGTGCCGTTTCCGATACGCAGAGTGTTTTATATCTACGATGTGCCGGGCGGGGAGACTCGCGGCGGTCATGCCCACAAGGAGTGTTGGATAGCCCTGATGGCTATAGCCGGCTCCTTTGAAGTGCGCCTCACCGACGGCCGACAGACTCGCACCGTGAAGCTCAACCGCGCCAACAAGGCGGTGCTGATTCCCCCGGGCATCTGGGACACCATGCATGAGTTTACCACCGGCACTGTGGCGCTGGCACTCGCCTCCCACCAATATGAGGAGGAAGACTATATCCGTGACTATGATGAGTTTATGGCCTACGCTCAGACACTTCAGGATGTGAAATAGCCTGCGGGCAAGCCATAAAAAGAGCAGCATGAAGAAATACCCCTTTTTAGACCTTGGAGCCCTCACAGCGCCCCTGGCCGCCGAGCTGAAAGAGGCGGTGGGCCGAGTGATCGACTCCGGGCGATTCCTCCACGGCCCGGCCACCGCCGAACTGGAAGAGCGGTTGGCAAGTAGCTGTGGAGCAGCGCATTGTGTGGCTGTGAGCAACGGCCTCGACGCCCTGCGCCTCATATTCAGAGCCTACCGCGAGTTGGGTCGCCTCAGCGAGGGCGACGAAGTGATAGTGGCCGCCAACACCTATATAGCCTCCGTGCTGGCCATCAGCGACAACGGGCTGCGCCCCATCTTGGCCGAGCCGGAGCCGCTGACCATGAACCTCGATCCCGAGCGGCTGGAGCCCCTTATCGGGGAACGCACCAAAGCGATCTTGGAGGTGCACCTCTATGGCACCCCCTGCCGCCACTCAGCCATTGCCGAGGTGGCGCGCCGCCATGGCCTTATTGTGGTGGAAGACAATGCGCAAGCCATAGGAGCCAAGGAGGCCTCCCTGACCACCGGCGGCATGGGCCACGCTTCCGCCTTCAGCTTCTATCCCACCAAAAACATAGGGGCGCTGGGCGATGCCGGTGCCGTGTGTACCGACTCCGCTGAGCTCGCGGCTGCCGTGAGAGCCTTGGCCAACTACGGCAGCGACCGCCGATACCACAACATATATCGCGGCTACAACTGCCGCATGGATGAGCTCCAGGCAGCTATGCTGGGTGTGAAACTCTCCCACCTGCAAGAGGTGATAGAGGGGCGCCGCGCAGCTGCCGCAGCCTATCAGGCCGGCATAGACAATCCTTTGATTATCAAGCCGGCAGTGATTGAGGGGATGACCCAGGTGTGGCATCAATATGTGGTGAGAGTGAAGGGTGCCGCCACCGTCGAGGGGCTCCGTGAGCGCTTCCGTGCCTATCTGGATGCCTGCGGTGTGGCCACCGATGTGCATTACGCCACTCCGCCCCATATGCAGCCCTGCTACGAGGGGTGGTTTGAGGGTAGCTATCCGCTCACCGAGCAGCTGGCCGCCGAGGTGGTGAGCCTGCCTATAGCCGGTGTGAGCGCCGAAGATGCTGCCCGGATTTCAGAAATTATCAACGGTTTTAAATTGCAATAGAGCTATGGACGATTGGAGAGCACAACTGCTCCGACAGAGCGGATATAGTGAAGACGAATTGGCCCAAGCGGGCCGTGAGCGCGAAGACGCAGAGCGCGCAAAGGCCGAGGCAAAGGCCGAGAAGAGTGGCGAGAAATTGAGCGTATTTGTGGAGAAAAAAGGGCGCGCCGGCAAGACCGCTACCATAATCACCGGCTTTCGTTGCGACGATGACCGGCTCAAGGCCGTGGCTGCCAAGCTCAAAGCGGCTCTTGGCTGCGGAGGGTCCGCTCGCGCCGGCGAGATACTGATTCAGGGCGAGCGCCGCGCCGATGTGGAGAAGCAGTTGCGCGCCATGGGGTATAAGATTTAGGGGAGAGTGAATAGGTAAGAGGTAAAAGGTAAGAGAACTGAGAAATTAGGGCTTAGGGCTGAGAATTAAGAAATTAGGGCTTAGGGCTGAGAATTAAGAACTTAAATCAGGCGGTAAGATGGATTTACAGAGGGCTTCGGCCGGTAGTGGCAAGACATATCTTTTGGCAAAAATTTTTATTCGCGATTTCCTCTGCTATGTCAAGGAGGTGCCGTCCTCGCAAGCCACCGACTCCGAGCAGCCGGTGGACGGCAAGGTGCGCCGCTACATATTGCGCCGTCCGCCCGAGGTGCTTCAGGCGCTGAAGCATATCCTGGCCATCACCTTCACCAATAAGGCCACCAACGAGATGAAGCAACGCATCATTGAGAAGCTTGCCGACCTGGCTCGCGGCCACCGCCTCGCCACCGACCCCTCGGGGGACTTCAAGCGCCCCGAATATCTTGACTTCTTCCTCACCGAGTGCTTCACCGCTTCGGGTCGCCAGCCTACCGAAGATGAGGTTATGGAGACTGCCGAGGCGGCTCTCGCCGAGCTCCTGGGCAATTACAGCGACTTCAACGTCTCCACCATCGACTCCTTCTTCCAGCTGGTGCTCCGCACCTTTGCCTACGAGCTCAATCTCAACGACAATTTCCACCTTGAACTCGACGATGATTTCATAGCCGCCGTGGGTGTGGGCGAGAGCCTTATGAGTGTGAACCGCCCCTCCGACCCCAATTCGGCGGCAGCTACTGCCTGGGTGCGCAATTTCATAGCCGAGAAGCAGGGCGACGCCGAGCGCTGGGACATATTCCGGCGCGACACTTCGGCCAACAGCAAGTCGCTCTATGCCGGCCTGCTGAGCTTCTTCTCCGGCATATCGTCGGAGGGCTTCAAGCAGAAGCTCGACGACATTAAGACCTACTTTGAGAGTGTGGATGAGAAGTATGGACCCGGCAGTGTGCGCTTTATGCGCTATTACAAGGAGGTGAGGGAGCTATACGTGGCCCGCATAAAGAACCACGCCGAGGCCTCGCGCAAGGCCCTTGCCAATCTTGACGATCTCTTGACGCAATATACTGCTGTGAGCCAAGGATTTGCCAAAGGCTTTTCCACCGCCTTGGGCTATGTGAGAGCCTCGCGAGGCATCACTCCTGCTAAGGCCATCACCCAGAAAGGGTGCCTGGCGCTGGTCAGTGACCCCGAGGGCGCGCCGCTCTATACAAAGAAATACGCCAAATTCGACGAGGAGTTTCCGCAAGTGAGAAGGCTGATGGCCGAGGTGCTGAGCGAATATGTGGCCTGGTGCGACAGCTTCCGTATCTATAAAGTGGTGACCGGCCGGCTCTACTTTGTGGGCCTCATGGGAGTGGTGATAAGCACCATCAATAATTTCCGCCAAGAGAGCAACCTGCTCCCCTTGAGCGACACCAACAATATACTTCGGCGCATCATAGCCGATGAAGAGACCCCCTTTATTTTCGAGCGTCTGGGCACGCAGCTCCACAATTTCCTGATTGACGAATTTCAAGACACCTCGCGCATGCAGTGGCTCAATATGCGTCCGCTGCTCACCAACGCCGAGTCGGCGGGCTTCGACAATCTGATAATCGGCGATGCCAAGCAGAGCATCTACCGCTTCAGAAATGCCGAGCCGGAGCTTATCACCTATGAGGTGGAGCGCGACTTCCCCGACACCAACCGCTACTGCAAAATCACCCCCAACACCAATTGGAGGAGTGCCCGCGACATAGTGGAGTTTAACAACGCCCTGTTTAAGCACCTGTCGGCTCGCCTCGATGCTGAAATAGATGAGGCGGTGGCCGGAGGGCTCACACCGGCCGAATGGCGACGCCACCCCGGCGACATATATGCCGATGTGGAGCAGCAGATTCACCACAGCGATGAGCGCGGATATGTGAAGATAGACTTCGGCAGCGAAGCCGACTTCCTGCACGACTTGCCCTCCTTGCTGATGCGCCTGCTGAAGCGCGGGTGGCACCAAAGCTCCATAGCTATTCTTTGCAATATGAAGAAGGAGTGTGAGGCGGTGATAGGGCGCCTGTTGAGCTTCAATAAGAACGAGCGCGCAGCCCTGGGCGATGACACACCGCTCTTTGAGATAGTGAGTGAGGAGGCCCTTCGTGTGCTCGACAGCCGCAGCGTGAAGATTATCCTGGCTATCCTCACCATACTCTCCGATGGCGAGCTGGGCAGCTGTGAGGCGGAGATGCCGGAAGCTGAAGCCGATGAAGCGCAGGGTGCTGAAGCCGATGAAGCGCCTGAAGCTGCCGCTCCTGCTGCCGAAGCTCCCGAGCGGGTCGAGGTTCCCGAGCGGGTGAGGGTGGCTCCCATTCCGTCTGCCAAGCTGGAGCTGCTCTACAGCCTTTTGCTGTCGGGCGACCCCGACCGCGAGCTCACCGATGTGGCCCGCCAAGAGCTTGAGACCATTGTGCCCCGCGAACGCATCAAGGATATGCTCGAACGCATGCCGGTGGTCACCCTCCCGGCCCTTGTCGATGCCATTGCCGGCGAATTTCTCACCGAGGATATGCGTGCCGCCGATGCCGCCTACATCGCCGCCCTGCAAGATGCGGTGATTGATTATTGCGACAACTACCCCTCCGATGTCAGTGCTTTCCTGAACTGGTGGAATGTGTCGGGCAAAAATGTCACCATAGCCTCGCCCAAGGGTGAGGATGCCATTACCGTGATGACCATCCATAAGTCGAAAGGCTTGGAGTTTGGCGTGGTGGTGGTGCCCAATTGCAGCTGGGATTTAGACATTTCGCGGCGCGATAAGACCATGCTTTGGGTTAAGCCCGAAGCCGACGGAATTTCGGCTCCGGAGCTGCTGCCCCCCTGGGTGCCCATAGGTGTGGGCGGTGCCGATGAGCTCATGGGCACTGCTTATGCGCGCGACTACATAGAGGAGTTTGACCGCAGCCGCATCGACGAGCTCAACAAGGCCTATGTGGCCTTCACGCGTGCCGAGCGCGAGCTGTATATCAACGCGCCGGTGCCCAAGGATGTGCTTGAAGGCAAGAAGAACGACGATAAGATTTCCACCTATCTGCTCAATGTGCTCCGCTCAGGACTTATGCCCGAATGCAGGGAGATCGACGAGAAGGTGATGACCTTCGGCTCTCTGCCCGATGATTTGGATTTGCGCGCTGGCGCGGAGGAGACCTCCGAGAGCACCGACGAATATATCAGCGGCTATTATGTGAACGCACCTATGCCGTCTCTGCACTGCTGTGTGGACAATAGCTGCACCAATCTTGCCGACCCGCAAGAGGTGGTGGAGAGTGTGTTGCGTCGCCGCGGCATGGTGGTGAAGTCGCTGCTCAGGGAGATGAATGAGGCCGCCGATCTGGAGCGCGTGCTCCTGCGCCGACTGGTGGATGGCTCCATCAGCAGTGCCGACATGGACAGGTATCGGGAGTTTGTGGCCAAGCTACTGGCCATGGAGCCGGTGGGCAGCTGGTTTGCCGAGGCCCGTAGGGCGCGCCGACGCGTGAGTGTGGCCGATGGCAGGGGCGACATCTACACCCACGACCGAGTGGTGGATTTCGGCACTGAGGTTGCGGCCATCGACTATATATCTACCGACACTCGGCAGGGCGACAGGCCCCGTTCAGAGCTCATACGCTTCATGCGCATGCTTTCGCGCCATTACGAGAGCCTTGGTGAGCGTAAGGCCATCACCGGCTATCTGCTTTACATCCCCGAAGATTGGCAGCACGAACAGCCTCGCGTCGAGACTGTGTGCCCGTAAATAGAGCCGGTCGGTAAGTCGAGACTGTGTGCCCGTAAGTCGAGCCGGCCGGTAAATAGAGCCGGCCGTAAATCGAGCCCATGTGCCCGTAAATAGAAAAAACAGAGAAGAGGGTGTGTCAAAATTCAAATTTGACACGCCCTCTCGCTTTTCGGCCTCACAGAAGGCCTATACGATAAAAACAGAGAGGCTGCGCCATTGGATTGACGCAGCCTCTTGGTCGGTTATAGGTTTGTGTTATTATTGGCGGTTGTTGCCTCCGCGGTTGCCACCATCGCGGCGCGGGGGACGGTTGCCATCGCGGCGCGGGCCGTTGCCACCCTCGCGGTGAGGACGGTTGCCATCGTCGCGACGCGGTGCGCGGGGACGGGGCTGCGGCTCTACGTAGCCTTCCGGTTTCTCTTGGAGGGCACGCATTGAGAGGCGGTATTTGCCTGTTTTGGGGTCAATCTCAATGAGTTTCACTGTCACTTCGTCGCCCTCTTTGAGACCGCTCTCTTCCATGGTGTTGAGGCGGTTCCAGCTTATTTCGCTGATGTGAAGGAGGCCGTCACGGTTGGGCATGAACTCAACGAATGCGCCGAAGTCGAGGATTGAACGCACTTTACCGGTGTAGATGGCATCTACTTCGGGTTGAGCCACAATGGCTTGTACGCGAGCGTAGGCGTGGCGTTGGTCTATAAGTTTCTGCAGCAGTTCTACTCCAACATAGAGTATTAC
>CAYVAK010000084.1:0-8464 GCA_964448425.1 uncultured Sangeribacter sp. | reverse complement strand
CTATTTTGCTTTGCCGGCGGGTGAACCTTATGGGGCGGGGGACGTTGTAACTGTGGCCGGGATGCCTCCGGCCGCCTTTGTTTTACTTAAACTGTTGATACTATGAAACCGATTTCATTACTCCCCTCTGCCAAGCCGCTTGCCGGATCGCAGACTCTCAAGAATCTTATTGCTGCCTACATCGCCGAGTCGTGTGCCTACTCGCGCTACACCTTCTATGCCGACCAGGCCAAGAAGGAAGATTATTGCTCGGTGGAACAGGCGTTTCGCGCCACCGCCCTCAATGAGCTGCACCACGCCAAGGTCTACTTCCGCTATCTGCCCGACGGCGCCCTCACCTCGGTGCCCATCGAGATAGCCGCCGGTGTGATAGGCACCACCTCCGACAATCTTGCCGAAGCGGCGCGCGAAGAGCTCTCCGAGGGCATGCAGCAGTATCTGGAGTTTGCACGCATAGCGCGCGAGGAAGACTATCTGGAGATTGCGCAGCGCTTCGAGGCCATAGCCTCGGTGGAGCGCCGCCACCGCCACCGCTTCCTACGCCTCAAGGAGGAGCTGGACACCGGCACTCTTTACAGCCGTCCGCAGCCCGTGAGGTGGGTGTGCGATGTGTGCGGCTATGTGCACACCGCCACCGAGCCGCCGCGCATCTGCCCGGCCTGCAACCACCCCTTCAGCCACTTTGCTCCGCTCGCTACTCCGGAAGGGGCATGAGCCAGTCGTCGGCGTTGCCCGGGGCGAATGGGGAGGTGGGGGTGTCGGTGAGCGTCACCGGTCGGGGCAGGTCAATGAGCTCGTCGTCTTCATCAAGGGGCGGGAGCTCAATGGCCGGCTCACAGGCCGGTAGCGGCTCGCGAGCTTGCTTGGCGGGCGGTGTGGGCAGGAAGCTGATAGGTTGCATCTCTTCGTGCAGCTCGTTGCGCTTCTCGTCGCGCGCCTTGAGCAGCCGCCGCAGGTCGTTGCGCTCCGCTTGGAGCTTCTCTATTTGCCTTTGGTATTTCTCTTGCAGGGAGGTGAAGCGGTTGAGCTTCTCCTCCAGATTGTCAATCTCTTGGCAGGCGTTGCGAGCGTCGGTGAGCTCATTGTTGAGCCGAGCCATCTGCCCCTTTAGGGTGGTGTTTTGCTCAATGAGCAGGCGAGCGTCGTGGCGCAGGGTGGCCACCTGTTTCTGGAGCTCCGCCACTTGAGCTGTGAGGCCGGCGTTTTCCTGCTCCAGGGAGTCGTGGGCCTCCTGAAGGGCTAAGAGTTGGCTTTTGCGGGTGAAAATCTTCATGCCGAGAGCGGGGTTATGATGGTTTGGCCACTATTCCGGCCGACTTCTTGCCATTGATAGCGATGGTGAGAGGTCGGTCGAATTTCACTATTCTCACCCCTTCGGTCTCGTAGACAGCGGGCAGGGAGTTGAGGTAGTCAATGTCGTAGACCCCTTGCGAGGCAGAGGGGTTGACAGTGAAGTAGGCCACGCCGAAAGATGTGAGGTTTTGGAAGAAGTGAGTGCCCTGCGAGGGCTCCACAGCGTAGCCGGGAAGGGCGGCCTCCACAATGAGGCGAGCGGCGGCAATCTGTGGCCACTTCACGGGTATGCCCAGCGAGGGGTCGGAGGAGCCCCAGCGGCCCGGACCTATGAGTATGTAGCCCTGCTCGGTGTCGATAAATCGGCGGTTGATGGCCTCGATTTCGGTGGCCAGAGCGGGGTTGTTGAGGCGGTTGAAATGCTCGGGGCGCACATACACGATGTGGCACACACCCTCGGGCAGGCCGTGGCCCAGGGCGGTGTGGGAGCGGAGTATGAGCTCGGAGTCGGGGCGCTCCAGAATCTTATCGTCGAGCATCTTCTTCTTGTCGACAATGGGGCGTATCTGGAGCCAATATAGGGTGCCCTTGTCGGGCGAGGAGGAGTTGATGTTCTTATTAATTTTGCCGGCAAACTCAATCTCCACGGGGCGGCCCATCTCATATTGGCCGGTGGAGAGCATAAAGTCGACGGCGGGAGCCAGGGGGTAGACATTGTGGCGCAGGATGTTGGCGAAGGTCACCACCTTGCGGCCGAGGCCCTGGTCGGTGTCGCGCATATATCCGTCGCGGGCGTCGTAGGTTGAGACCATGTAGCGCAGGGCGCCGGTCTTGGCTGCGTCGGCTATGGGGAGGGTCTTGATGTTGAAGTCGTCGTGCACCGAGAAGTCTTCGCAGATGTCGGTCATGGGGAGGGCGGCAAATTTAGTCTGGGTGTCGCGCAAGGCGAGGTCGAGGGTGGAGGTTTGGAGCACCTTGTTGGGGTGGGCGGGCGAGAAGCGCAGAGCCATGCCGCCATCCACAATGTATTTGCCCAGGCCCACGGCCACCTCGGCCACACCCTCTTCGGCTATCTCGTCGCCTATGGGGTAATAGTTCAGGGAGCGGCCCACACCGGCAAAGGAGGGGTAGTAGTAGCCGTCGTTTTCGGAGCCCACCACCTCTTGCAGAATCACAGCCATCTTCTCTTGGTCTATGACGTTGCGGGTCACATTCATGTATGATTTGGAGTCGGCGAAAAACACCGAAGCGTAGACACTCTTGATGGCGTCGAGCAGCAGGCGGAGCATGCGTTCGCGGTTGCTCAGGCGCGGAATCATGTAGGTGGAGTAGACGCCGGCAAAGGGCTGATAGTGAGAGTCTTCAAGCAGCGAAGAGGAGCGCACCGCTATCGGGGTGTCGACCACCTCAAAGAGGGCCAGGAAGTCGTCTTTGAGCCGGTTGGGGAGCTGAGCGCGCAGGAAGGCTTTGAGAATCTCCTCGTCGGAGCAGTCGGAGAGGGCTATGGGGTAGAGGCCGTTGGTCTCCATAAACTCGTCGAAGATGTCGGTGCATAGCACCACGGTGCGTGGAATGGTGATTTGCACTCCGTAGAAGTCTTCACACTCCGGGTGGCGCTTTATGATGGAGTCGATGAAAGCGAGGCCGCGGCCTTTGCCTCCCAGAGAGCCTTGGCCTATGCGGGCAAAGTTGGAGTAGCGGTCGAAGCGCTCTTTGCGGAACACGGCCACCACGCCGCGGTTTTTCATGCGGCGATATTTCACAATGCACTCGAAGATGAGGCGGCGCACATCGGGCACCTGGTGTATGCCGCTGATTTTGAAGTGCTGCACTGCGGCGCCGATGGGGAAGAGGGCGCGCGAATAGAGCCAGCGCGATATGTCGTTGCGCGAGCTGTGGTAGTAGAGCGACTCGGCGGGTATGTTGTAGATGTTTTTTTGGAGCTCCTTGAGGTTTTTGAAGCGCATGATTTCGCGGCCGGTGTGCGGGTCGCGCACTATGAAGTCGTAGAATCCGAAGTTGAGCCTTACGGCGTTGCGCAGGTCTTGGGGCAGGGTCTTGGAGTTCTTGTCGATAAAGACACCGGCAAAGTCGCCCACTTTGGCGGCGTTGGAGGGGTCGCTGCTCTCAATGATGATGGGCAGGTAGGGGTCGTATTGGCGCACTCGCTTGGCAAAGCGGATGCCGGCGTCGGGGTCTTTCACCCCTTCGCGGTTGAAGGAGACGTCGGACACAATGCCCAGCACATGGTCTTTGTAGCGGTGGTAGAGCACTCGGGCCTCCTCGTAGTCGCGGGCCAGAATCACTTTCGGGCGACCTCTCATTCTCAGCCTTGTCTCATGCTCGTTGAGCGCCTCGGTGGAGAATTCGCGGCTCTGGGTGAGGATGAATTTAAAGAGGTGGGGGAGCACCGCCGAATAGAATCTCACAGAGTCTTCAATGAGCAGCACACACTGCACGCCCACTTCTTCAATGTCGTTTTGGGCGTTCATGCGGTCTTCTATCAGCTTGATAATGGCCACAATAAGCTCCACATTGCCCAGCCAGCTAAACACATAGTCCACACTTGAGAGGTCTTCGTTGGCCAGGCGTCGGCTCACCTCTTTGCTGAAGGGGGTGAGCACCACGAAGGGGAGTTCGGGATATTGCAGGTCGCATTCGCGGGCCCAGCGGAAGGTCTCGCTGATGTCCACACCGGGCATGGCAATAATCAGGTCGAAATCTTTGTGGCGCAGCTCGGCCTCGGCCTCGGCTATGGAGCCCACGGTGGTGAAGCGGGGCGCCGAGGAGAGCGATAGCTCCTCATATTCAAGGTAGACTTGCTCCTCCACGCGGCCATCTTCCTCGAGCATAAAGGCGTCGTAGGGGGTGGCCACCAGCAGGATGTTGAAGATGCGTTTCTGCATCAGGTCTTGGAATGCGGTCTCTTTAAGGTAGAGGCGGCGGAGAGCCTGTTCGTTGATTCTTTCCATGTGAGGTGGGTGTGTGAGGGGTGAGTTAGAGGGTGTGAGTGCGGCGGCGGGTGTAGATTTTGCCGGAGCCGGAGGCTCGGAATGCTCTCAGGGCGGGCAGTGCCCCCGACTTGGGGGTGCGGATGAAGGGACGGAAGAAGATGTCGGCCAGGGGGTCAAACCAGCGGTCCATGTGAATCATGGAGCTGTTGACCACACCGGGGTCGGCGCAGTTGATGCGCAGCTCGGGGTGAGCGGTGGCCTGTGCGCGCGCAAAGAGGGTGAGCGCCTTCTTGGAGGAGGCGTAGGAGCCGAGCTGGCTGAACGAGCTCTCGCAGGGCTCTTTGGGCATGGCGGAGCCGCGACGCATGTAGCGCGTGAGCGAGGTGGTAAACACCACGGCGGCCCCCGGGCCCAACAGGCCGCTCTCCAGCATCAGGGTGTGCAACAGGGCGGTGTGGCGGTAGTTCACGGTCATGGTGAGCTCCCTGCCATGCTCATCGGCCACAAATCGGCGCTGCATGGTGCCGGCATTGTGGATCACACCTTCGAGCTTGCGCCCCCGCAGCATGGAGGGTAGCAGCTCCACAGTGGTGCGTATCCGGGCCTCGGAGGTGAGGTCGAGGGGCAGAAATTCGGCTGATATCTGCGGATAGCTCTCGGCCAGCTCCGCTATCAGGGCTGTGGCTTTATCTTTGTTGCGGCACCCCAGCAACAGGTCGTGGCCCTGCGCTGCAAGTGCGCGTGCTATTTCGGTGCCTATGGCGCCGGTGGCGCCGGTGACTATTACCATGGTCTATCTGTGTGGTTTAGAGTAGCTTGTGGAGGATTACGAGGCGCAGTGAGGTGGGACACACCGAGGCTGCAACTATGGCTATGCGGTTGAGCCAACCGTTGATGTATTGCTTTTTGCCGCGGTAGGTGGCCTTCAGGGCCTTGACCACAAATTTCTGCGGGGTCTGTATGGCACCAATCCTCACGGCGAGGTGTTTGAGATTCTCGGGCAGGCCGAAGAGGTCGGTGGCTATGCCGCCGGGGCAGGCCACGGTGATTCTCACACCGCGCTCGCGCATCTCATAGCCCACGGCGCGGGAGAGCACTCTGATGTAGGCCTTGGTGGCTGCATACATGGCTATGCCGGGGTAGGGGGTCCAACACGACATTGACGACATGTTGAGGATGCGGCCGCCACCTCTCGCCTCCATATCGAGGGCCATGAGCCGGGTGAGCTCGGTGACAAAGGTGACGTGAAGGTCGATAAACAGGCGGATGCGCTCTTGCGAGGTCTCGGTAAACTTCTTGAAACTGAAGATGCCGGCGTTGTTGATGAGCAGGTCGATGTTGAGCCCCAGGCTCTTGACATGGGCCATGAGGGTGCGGGCCGCATCGGGGGTGGCCAGGTCCAGGAAGAGGGTGTGGACCTTCACGCCGGTCTGCTGCCTAATCTCTTCAGAGTAGGTGAGCAGCTCCTGCTCCTGGTTGCTCACCATCAGCAGGTCTACACCATTGTGGGCCAGCACCCGGCAATACTCCAGGCCGATGCCGGAGCTTGCTCCGGTGACCAGCGCTGTGGTGCCGCTACAGTTGATTTTTGAAAATTTCATATCTTAATAGCCTCCCCGGGGTCCTTCGGAGGTCGGGGTGGCGGTTGAGGTGTTAATCTTGAGAATTGCGCTGCTTTATGGCCTCGATTTCGCGCAGAATCTTGGGCGGGAGGTTGTTCAGACAGTGGTGGCAGGCCATTTCGCGCGAGTACATGCGGGCTATGCAGTAGTTCACATGGTCGCAGCCGCAGTCCAAGTCGGCGGTGCTGCCGGAGCGCACCAGGTCGTGGACCTTGCCCACAAACCCGGGGTCGCGCAGCAGGGCACGGCCCATCTGCACAAATTCAAACCCTTCGCGGTCTACCAGCTGCTCCAGAGAGGAGCGCGAGGTGGCGCCACCCACATAGATGAGCGGCAACTTGAGCTCGCGGCGGAATATGCGCGCATCCTCCAGGAAATAGAGCGGGCGATAGGCCACCTTCGGTATCATGTAGCGGCCCACCATCCTCACACCGTATTTGAGCCACCATTGGTGCATGTAGTGGGTCATGGCATAGATAGGCATCTCGCCGCGCATCACATACATGGGCGCCTTGCTCACAAAGCCGCCGGAGAGCACCAGGGCGTGGGTGCCGAGCGCTTCGAGCTGCTTGGCCACCGTGAGGCAGTCGTCAATCTCCAAGCCCCCTTTGAAGCCGTCGCGCAGGTTGGTCTTGGCCACCACTGCCATGTCGCTTTCGGCCGCTTTGAGCACCTCCTCCATCACCATGTTCATGAAGCGCATCCTGTTGGACAGGGAGCCGCCGAAGTCGTCGCGACGGTGGTTGGTGTAGGGTGAGAGGAATTGGGAGATGAGGTAGCCGTGGCCGGCGTGCACCTCCACACAGTCGAACCCGGCATCGCGAGCGGTGCGCACGGCATCGCCAAAGTCGCGGGCGAGCTGCTTGAGCTCCTCAGGGCGCAGAGCACGGGCCCAAGTGGGGGAGTAGAGGTTGAAGCCCCCGGAAGCGCCCACCGGAGTGCCTCCGGCAGTGCTCTTATGAGTCATGTTGCCGCAGTGGCCTATCTGGATGGAGGCCTTGGCTCCGGCAGCATGTATGCCATCGGTGATTTCGCGCAGCTGAGGCACGATGGCGGGGCGGAGCCACAGCTGTGTGGTGAAAGAGAGGGCCGAGCGGCTCACACCGGCATAGGCCAATGTGGTCATGCCCACATCACCCTTTGCCACACTGATGTGGTAGTCGCGCAGCATATCTGTAGGACCGTTGTCGGCGCCCATGCCCTCGAATGCGGCCGAGCGTATGGTGCGGTTGCGTAGGGTGACAGGTCCTATCTTTGCTTCGGTAAATAATTTAGAGTCAGACATTTATATTAGTGTTGTTAATAGACAAACGGTAAGATGGCTTTTCGGCCCAGAGAGGTGAATTCCTCTCCAAACTGCTTGGCATAGCGCCCACGGAGCTTGCGAGCGCGCGGTGCCAGATTGGCAAAGGTCCAGAGCGCAAACACCGCGCCGGCCCATGAGCAGGTGAGCAGCGCATAGCCGCACCACTCCATAAACTCGCCCAAATAATTGGCCGAACTCACATAGCGAAACATACCCCCGTAGGGTATGTAGTGGCCCGTGTCGCCCTCCTTGCGCAGGTGGCGTATGATATAGTCGCTCTGAAGATTGATATACATGCCGGCAAAAAACACCGCCGCACCAACTATAAACCATGGCGAAGCCAGCCACTCAAGGCCGCTGCCGTAATAGTCGGCCGGACTGACATAGAACAGCCACCCGCCTATCATATAAGCATTTAGCATATTAAAGGTGATGCCCATCAGAATCACCGACAGCGGCATGAGGCTCTTGCCCCTAATCAGGCACGGGAATATGAATGAACGCTGAAAATAGTGCACCTCAAAAATGGCGGCCATCACAGTGAGCACCGCCACCCCGGAGCGGTCGGACCACCACCAGAGCGCAGCCATGGCCAGGAACACCGGAGCCTCCATCACCACCCAGCCCAAGCGATTATTAATAGCCGGGCCCCACTTCTTGGTGCGAGCCACACCATAGCCGGCCTCGACAAACTGAAGAGAGATGAACACAATCACAGCCATTACCGACATAGCGATAAGCACTCCATTGTAGATTTCAGGTTTAAATAACTCTTGCATTATCAAATAGTCAAAATAAGTTTTCCGAAAGAAAAAATGAAGCAGTGTCATAATTCCAAATATGGCACGGCATCGGTTGCTTTTAAGCCGTATGGCGAGCCGAGGCGAGGATTCGGCCACCATCCGCAGTGTAGGGGGCACCATGGTGCATCCAAGGCCCATCATCCGTTGCGGCGGCTCCATCATCCGTTGCGGCGGCCTTCTCAGAGAAAGCCCATAGCCGCTACGTGTGGCAGGCACCGCAAAGCAGATTCGGCGGCTTAGCGGAAGGCTCAAAGTGCAAAATTAACTCCTAAATCTCGAATTTCCAATTACCGCTCCCAAAAATCCCCCAAATTCCTCTCCAAATTCCCCCTCTCCGTTGCCCCGCCTCACCCTCAAACATACCCCCATGCGTGACTGTCGAAAATACAAACTCACGCAAATATTTTTGCGCGAGTTGGGCCGAAAATGCCCATTTTGGCCCAAAACAGACCAACTCACGCAAATTTTCCTTGCGCGAGTTCGCAT
>CAYVAK010000083.1:0-8558 GCA_964448425.1 uncultured Sangeribacter sp. | reverse complement strand
CGAGACAGCCAATCTCTGCGCAGTGATGGCCTCCGAACTCGGCCTTAACCCCAAGAAAGCACGTCGCGCCGGATTGCTCCACGATATAGGCAAAGTGCCCGACGATGAGCCCGAATTGCCCCACGCACTGCTGGGCATGAAGCTCGCCGAAAAATACAAAGAGAAGCCGGAAATCTGCAACGCCATCGGTGCTCACCACGACGAAGTGGAGCAGACATCGCTCATAGCTCCGATAGTGCAAGTGTGCGACGCCATATCAGGCGCTCGCCCCGGTGCTCGCCGCGAAATAGTGGAAGCCTACATCAAACGCCTCCACGACCTTGAGCAGCTCGCCCTCTCCTACCCCGGTGTGATCAAGACCTACGCCATCCAGGCCGGTAGAGAGCTCCGCGTAATCGTCGGTGCCGAGAAAATCTCCGACGCCGAGGCAGAAAAGCTCTCAGGCGAAATAGCTCGCAAGATTCAAGACGAGATGACATATCCCGGACAAGTAAAAATCACTGTGATACGTGAAACCCGCTCAGTGAGCTTCGCTAAATAAAGTTGCACACCGACTCTGAGAAATGGACAACAATTTAGCAAACCAAACTCCACAAGAAGCTGCATCAGCCCCCGAGGCAAAGCAAGCTCCCGCCACAGCCAAGAGCTGCAACGGCGGATGCTCAAGCGGATGTTCCTCATGCCCGAGAGGTAAGCTCTTCAGCACCAACTGGCTGCAAGGAATCTCCGATGCATCAGACTTCGACATAGTGGAGGTGCAATTCAAAAACACTCGCAAAGGCTTCTACCGCAACAGCGCCAACCTCGACCTTCACATAGGCGACATGGTGGCTGTGGAGGCTTCGCCGGGCCACGACATAGGGCAAATCACCCTGGTGGGCCGCCTGGTGGCCTTGCACATTCGCAAAGCCAACATAAAGCCCGACTACGAGTTCAAGAAAGTGTTTCGCATAGCGCGCCCCAACGACCTTGAGAAATACAAGGAAGCCAAGGAGCGCGAACACGCCACCATGATTCGCTCGCGCAAGATAGCCGAAGACCTCAAGCTCGACATGAAGATTGGCGACGTGGAATACCAAGGAGATGGCGGAAAAGCCATATTCTATTATATAGCCGACGAGCGTGTGGACTTCCGCAAGCTCATCAGAGTGCTCGCCGACGCCTTCAAAGTGCGCATCGAAATGAAGCAGATAGGCGCCCGACAGGAAGCCGGCCGAATAGGCGGTATCGGACCCTGCGGCAGGCCACTGTGTTGCGCTTCGTGGATGACCAATTTCGTGTCGGTGGGTACAAGCGCCGCCCGATGCCAAGACCTCTCCATGAACCCCCAGAAGCTCGCCGGACAATGCGCCAAGCTCAAATGCTGCCTCAACTTTGAGGCCGACTGCTACGCCGAAGTCGCCAAACGCCTCCCCGCAAAGGATGTGACCTTGGAGACCACCGACGCCACTTATTACCACTTCAAGACCGACATCTTGGCCGGCCAAATCACATACTCCACCGACAAGTCGATGCCCGTGAACTGTGTCACCATCGACGCCGCTCGCGCTCGCGAAATCATCGAAATCAACAAGCGCGGCGAGAAAGTAGAGAGCCTCAAAGAGGAGCCCTCAAAACGCCCCAAGAAGGAGTTTGTCGACCTCGTAGGCCAAGACAACATAAACCGCTTCGACAAAGCCAAGAAGAAGAAAAAGAAGAAGTCGCGCCCAGCAGCTGCCGCTACAGCAAATGCCACCGCAGCACCTGCCTCAGCCGACACCTCAGCAGCCGAAGAGCCGCGCCGACGCCAAGCTAAAGGCCAGGACAAAGGCCAAGACAAGGGTCAAGACAAGGAGGGACGACAGCCCAAGAACCCCAAAGCCGGCAAAGCACCCAAGCAACCCAAAAAGCCTTCACAGCCCAAACAAGGCCAAGGCAAAGAGGGCCAGGCTAAAGAAGCTCAGGCTAAAGAAGCCCGAGTGAAAGAGCCTCAAGCAAAAGAAGCTCGGACTAAAGAGGCGCAGCAAAAAGCCAACTCTGAAAAACCGCAAACCCCGCGCACCTCAGAATAATGAAACCGAATAAAAGCATATTTGAGCACCGGCGCCACACACCCATAGTGGCACCGTTGCTCATAATTGCCTTTATTCTCTCCTGCTTCTCATCTTGCGGAAACACTCAAAATGTGAGCTATTCGCAATTTGTAGATATCGACCCCGACGGATGGTTCTCCGGCCAATACTTCGTGTTCGACACAGATGTGCCCGACTCCACCATCTTCCTCAACACCTCAGCCCGCTACGATGTGATTATCACCGTGCGCCACAACACCGCTTACCCCTACAACAACCTCTGGCTTGCAATCGAAGAATCATCGTCGGCCGATTCGATAGCCACTGCAAAAGCCGACTTACGACTATCCACCCCCTCCGGCTCCTGGCGAGGCAAAGGCGCCGCCGGTGTCTACGAGTTTTCCGACACCATACGTCGCGGTGTCAAACTCACACCCGGCTACACCATCTCTCTGCGGCACGACATGCCTCAAAGCACTCTCCCCGGAATCCTTAACCTCGGAGTTATCATTGCCAAACACGCCAATTAGCCCCACCGCCAAGAAAGCCGCTATCTCCTCACCACTCAAATACCAATAGATTAAATTAACTACCTCCAAAATCGCAAACCACACATCTTAATAAGTTATGAATAATATCCAAACACTCATGGCCAAGCAAGAGATTGACGCTTGCCTCATAGCCGATAATGCCAATATATTCTACCTCTCTCGCCGCATATACCGCGGATATGTATATATCCCCGCCAACGGAGCTCCGCTCTATCTTGTGATTCGTCCCATAGGCCTCCAAGGTGAAGGCCTGCACTATATACGCAAACCGGAACTTATCCCGGAATTGCTCGCGCAGCTCGGCCTACCCCTCCCCAAAAATCTCGGTCTCGAGCTCGATGAAATACCCTACTCGCAGATTCAAAGATTCCAAAAAATATTCCCCGAAGCCGCAATAACCAACGTCTCCGGCATGCTCAAGACAGTGAGAATGGTGAAACGTCCCGATGAGGTGGAGCTCATACGCCAAGACGGCGAACACCATGTGGCAGCCTACTCCAAAATCAAAGAGCTCTACACCGAAGGCATGACCGACGTAGAGTTTCAGATAGAGATAGAGCGAGTGCTGCGCCAAGAGGGCTCACTGGGCCACCTGCGCACCTCCGGCGCTCTGATGGAAATAAACATGGGCAGTGTGCTCAACGGCGACAACGCCGACGCTCCCGCACCCTACGACTTCGCTGTGGGTGGAGCCGGCGTAAACCCGGCGCTGCCGGTGGGCGCTTGCGGCAAACCGATGGCCAAAGGCACCACTGTGATGGTAGACATGAACGGCAACTTCAACGGCTATCAGACCGACCTCACACGCACATATAGGATAGGCGAAGTGCCCGCCCTCGCTCAGCAGGCTCACGACCTCTCAATCAAGATTCTCCGCACCCTGGAGAAGCTGGGCACTCCCGGCACCCCCGTGGCCGCGCTCTACGACAAAGCTATTGAGCTGGCCGAAGAGGCAGGTCTCAGCCAATACTTCATGGGCCACACTCAGCAATCATCATTCATAGGCCACGGCGTGGGCATACAGCTCAACGAGCTCCCGGTGGTGATGCACAAATCACGCCACACTCTGGAGGAGAACATGGTGCTCGCCCTGGAGCCCAAATTCGTAATCCCCGGCGTAGGCGCCGTAGGTGTGGAAAACACTTACCTGGTGAGAGCCCAAGGGCTCGAATCGCTCACCCCCGCTCCCGAAGAGCTCGCCGACCTCCTTTAGGCAAACGAGGCCGCGCATACATATATATAAGCCAACATTCAAGTAAACTCACACAAATAACTACCGAAATGAACCTAAGCTCAGATATCGACAGAGATGTATTTCACATCGTAGGAGAAGCAGCCGATGAACTAAAGCGCGACGCTTATGTGGTGGGCGGCTATGTTCGCGACATCTTTTTGCGCCGACCATCATGCGATATCGACTTCGTAACCGTGGGAAGTGGCATAGATCTGGCACGCAGAGTGGCGAACAAAATAGGGCGACCAAACAAAGTGTCGGTCTACGAAAACTATGGCACTGCGCAAGTGCGCTACCACGACATGGAACTGGAATTTGTGGGAGCGCGCAAAGAATCCTACCACCGCGAATCGCGCAATCCGATAGTGGAAGACGGCACCTTGCACGACGACCAATGCCGCCGCGACTTCACCATCAACGCTATGGCCATAAGTGTGAACGCCCGCAGCTTCGGTGAGCTCCTTGACCCCTTCAACGGCATTGTGGACCTCTACAACCGCATTATCCGCACTCCGCTCGACCCGGATATCACATTCTCCGACGACCCCCTGCGCATGATGCGTGCCATAAGGTTTGCCACCCAACTCGACTTCACCATCCACCCCGACACCTTCCGCGCCATTCGCCGCAATGCCCACCGCATTAAAATCATCACCAAAGAGCGCATCAATGAGGAGCTCATGAAAATCATGGCCTCTAATCAGCCCTCAATAGGCTGGATGCTCCTCGACCAAGCGGAACTGCTGCCGCTCATCTTCCCCGAGCTCGCCGAGCTTAAAGGTGTCGATGCTGTAGACGGTGTGGGCCACAAAGACAATTTTGCCCACACCCTCCAGGTGCTCGACAATATAGCCTACCAATCGCCCAACATATGGCTGCGATGGGCCGCCCTGCTCCACGACATAGGCAAACCGGCCACCAAACGCTTCGACAGCCGCCTTGGCTGGACATTCCACAACCACAATTTTATAGGTGAGAAAATGGTGCCCAGAATCTTCCGCGCCATGAAGCTCCCCATGAACGAGAAAATGAAATATGTGGCTAAGCTGGTGGGCCTGCACATGCGTCCACAGTCGATAGGCGAAGAGGGCGTGACCGACTCGGCAGTGCGCCGCATGATTTTTGAAGCCGGCGAAGATATCGACGACCTCATGCTGCTGGCCGAAGCCGACATAACCTCGAAGAATCCCAACAAAGTGCGCCGCATACTCCGCAACTTCCAATACGTGCGCCAGCGCATGGCCATTGTCGAGGAGAACGACCGCATACGCAATTTCCAGCCGCCCGTAGACGGCCTGGAGATTATGCAGACCTTCGGCCTGCCGCCATGCAACACTGTGGGCCAGCTAAAAGAGCAAATCAAAGATGCCATACTCGACGGCATCATCCCCAACGACCATGAGGCAGCTCGCGACTACCTGCTGCACATAGCCTCACAATACGGCCTCACCCCGCAATAAAGCGGGGCTTAGGGCTGCGCAAACAGGTGGCGAAGAGCTATAAAACGCGCATGAGCCTGCGGGCTATGCGCCAACATCTGCGCCTCAATTTTTTCAAGCGGCTTGGCGGCTGTGAGGTCGCGCGACTTGGAAAAGAACTTATCAGCATAGCATATCAGCTTCTCCTCAAGCGTCTCGGGCAGATAGTCGCGCACAGGCAAAGGAAGCTTCTGAGCCTCGATGTCGGCAACGGTGATTCCGGAGCCGGTGTGGAGCTCGGCCACACGCGCATGGCGCGGCAGCCCCTCACTACGCAATATCTCGCCGCCAAGGACACCATGGCAAATGTATGGCTCCCGGCCGAAACAAAAAATTGAAGGTGCATCCACCCTCACAATGCCTATGTCGTGGAGCATAGCCGCCTCCTCCACAAACTCTAAGTCGAGAGCGAGGTCGCGGCGGGAGGACGCAATTTCAAGCGCCTTTGAAGCCACCGCACGCGAGTGGCCCACTATGATGTGGCGCAACCGGGGATTACCCTCGGTGTATTTCTCAATAATAGCTAAATAGTCAATCATGCCTGAATATGAAAACGCATCACTCCCTCGAAAGGAAGTGATGCGTAAGCGTATAAATCAATGTTAAAGAATTTCACACCATCCATGTGTGTCGGGCAGCTCACCGTCTTGGATGCCGCGAAGTGTGTTATAGAGCTTCACGGTCACGGGGCCAACCACACCGGGGGTACCGAATTTGTAGACTTTACCGGTATCAAGGTCGTCGATTTGCTCAATAGGCGAAGTCACGGCAGCGGTGCCGCAAGCGCCCACTTCTTCAAATGTCTCGAGCTCCTCTTCCAGAATGGGACGGCGCTCCACCTTGAGGCCTAAGTCTTCAGCTATCTGCACAAGGCTCTTGTTGGTGATTGAGGGGAGTATAGAATCGCTCTTAGGAGTGATATAAGTGTTGTCTTTAATTGCGAAGAAGTTGGCTGCGCCACACTCGTCGAGGAATTTCTTCTCCTTGGGGTCGAGGTAGAGCATCACAGAATAGCCCATCTTGTGAGCCTTCTCGCCGGCCACCAGGCTGGCAGCATAGTTGCCACCCACTTTGATACGGCCGGTGCCACGCGGAGCCACACGGTCATACTGGCGGCTCATGCACACCTTCGAGGGTTTAAATCCGCTCTTGAAGTAGGGGCCCACCGGTGAAACCATGATTATCACCATATAGTCTTTAGCCGGCTTAACGCCGAAGAGCGGTGTGAGGCCAATCTGAAGCGGACGGATATAAAGGGAGGCGCCACTGCCATAAGGGGGCACGAAACGCTCGTTGAGTTTCACACATTTACGCACCATCTCCAAGAATATTTCCTCGGGAATCGGCTCCATCATGATGCCGTTGGCACTCTCAATGAAGCGACGAGCATTCTCATCGGGACGGAAGATGCGTATCTTGCCATCCTTTCCGCGGAAGGCTTTCATGCCCTCAAACGACTCTTGCCCGTAGTGCAGGCAGCTGGCAGCCATGTGGAGTGGAATGTATTCAGAATCGGAGACTTCAATGTCGCCCCATTTACCATCGGTAAAGGTGCAGCGCACATTGTAGTCGGTTTTCAAATAGCCAAACCCTAAGGCTGACCAATCAATGTTTGTCTCTTCCATTATTAGATTTAATTTATAGCAAGCATCCTTTCGAGAAGGCGCCGCAAGTTAATATATTCCCGGCAGCTCTGCTCACCTCTCTTAGCTTAGGAGAGCCTGCAAAAGATCAGAGAGCAACCTTACAAGTAAATGCACCGATTTTGACAATAAACACCCCATGCATGCCCAGCGAGAGCTGCGAACTGCCGGCCGGAAGATTCTCTTGAGAAATAAGCTGCCCCAAGATGCTGAACACCTTCACCGACACCGGACGGGGTGTAGATATCAATATGGTGTCGTGGAGCACTCTCACCTCAACATCGGAAGTGTGTTTCACCACTTTCGACTCTTGAAGCTTGTCGGCACGTGCCGGCTCCCAATTGCGCACACCATATGCAGGCATTGCACAAAGCAGTGCCATAACGCACATTGTCAATATCTTACGAATCCTTATTGTCATAACGACCATACGGGTGGCTTTCGTTGTGTAAAATTATAAAATAATTTTCACACCACCGCATTATTCCTTAAAAAAAATCAACCCCACCCACGCCTCCAAAGCAAAATATTATGGAGCTAGCAAAAGTAAATCTCCCCACCCCCGCCTGCCACCCTCGAAAGCGTCGCAGCGCATCGGCAAACGTCCGCTGCTCCACGCCCTTGCCCCAGGCATACAAAAGTCCGAAACTCGGCCGGCCGGTGGTGGCCGTCACTAAGCTTCGGACTTGTAATGGGGTGTCTGCCTGCTATTCGCCTTCTGAAGCCTCGGAGGCTTCGGGCTGATCGGCTACTTGCGGGTTGGCTGTTAAATCGTTGCCGTCGGGGGTGAAAGATGCACTGTCTTGGGTAGGTGCATTGTCTGTTTCTTTGATGGTGTCGGCGGTGCTTACTATTTGAGCATCTTTAATCTCAGTGGGCATTGTGTTTTCTTTCTTACAGTGACAGAGACCGGCAAGGATACAAGCCACAAATGCTGCAACGATTAATTTCTTCATGTTTTTTCTTCGTTCGATTATTTTAAAGTTAAACATTTACTATCGGCCACGGCCCCTGCGAGCCTGCCGAGTGAGAGAGGATAGCATATAATATCATCAGCTATTTTAATCGCCGATTTATATATTAACAAACGAAACCGCCATTTTGATTAATGGAGGTGCAATTTTTTATAAAAAAGATAGGGCTAAGAAATGGAAACAGCAAGTGGAGAAGTCTTTGGTGTGATATTCCAAGGTATCAGATAAAGAGACTCAAAGGTGCAATATTCCATGATATTAGTTTAAGGTACATCACTTTCAGTATTTTGTACGCAACTTTCGTTGGGTTAATGCTGTTAGCAATCTATATATAGCAATTCCGGTTTTCATTGGTATTAATTTTAAAGATAGAGATTCTTGATTAGCTGTGTATCAATTATTCCCTCAACTTCTCCACATTGCTGATTTCCAAAATGTCAAATTTCAGATAAGCCCTTTGGCTTACCGTCCACTTTCCTTAAGTGACGCTGCAAAGTTAAGTGTTTATTTTTTTGCCACCAAATAAAATCACAAATATTTTTGACATTTTGCTACTTTTTTTGTGAACTTTTCCATCTATCCGACTATTTCTGCTTTACACTTATGTTATACAGCAGGTTTTTGACT
>CAYVAK010000082.1:0-8567 GCA_964448425.1 uncultured Sangeribacter sp. | reverse complement strand
GGCAGACCCAGTGAGTCGGCCACGAGCGCACCCATAGCGATGGCTCCGGTAGCCACGCCCGCGATAGCTTCGGCATCGGGGAAGTTTTCAAGAATCATTCTTGAAAGCTCCACCTTGATGAAGCTGCGGATGTCGGGGTAAGAGAGCACCTTACGGTTGTCGGTATAAATAGGGGAATTCCAACCGGAGGCCCAAGTAAACGGGTTGCCCGGTTGAAGTTTGATTGCACTGATTTGAAGTAGCTTTTCAGCTAACATACGTTCAGGTGTCTTCATTGTTGAGAGTAGTTTAGGTATTGTTGGTGAAAGTTATTAGTTTTCTTTATCGCTATAAGTTTTGCAGGATATAGTCGCGCGCACATCAGCGCCCAAACGTCAGCACTGAAAGCGCAGCACCTTTGCGGCCGAAGCCGGGGTGCAAAACTCAAATTACAATTAGTTAGGGCAACCCTCTTGCGAGAACTCCCTAACGAGTGTGCCGGCATCAATGACGCCTCAATGAGCGCGCCGGACTCTGAGATTCGGACTCTAATTCAAGACCATAAATCTTGGAGCCGCTCTCACAGAAGCAAAAACGGCGTAGCGCCCAAATGTGCTGCAAAGTTAGTGAAAAAATTGAGAATTCCACACCCCACCCATCAAAATTCAGGCAAAAAGAGTGGCTTGGAGGGTGCCGAAAGTGTTAAAAATAAAGGGCCACCTTGGCGGTTTTAATTATTATTTGTAGCTTTGCTCATAAACCACCCACCCCCACACACAATGATAATCTGGAATCCCTGGCACGGCTGCCACAAGGTGAGCGAAGGCTGCGAAAATTGCTATATGTATTTTCTGGACTCGAAACGAGGCATAGACACATCGAAGGTTTATCGCACCGAGAATTTCGACCTGCCCCTGCGCCGCAAGCGCAACGGCAGCTATCGGCTCCCCTCCGGCATGCAGCTGTATGTGGGGCTTTCTACCGACTTCTTTGTTGAGGAGGCCGACGAATGGCGTCCCGAGGCGTGGCGCATCATAGCCTCCCGCCCCGACATTGCTTTTCGCATTCTCACCAAGAGGGTCGACCGCATCCTATCCGCTCTGCCACCCGATTGGGGCGACGGCTATGAGAATGTGCTTCTCTCTGTCACTGCCGAGAATCAGCTCCGGGCCGACCGTCGCATCCCGATACTGCTCTCACTGCCGGCCCGCCACAAGGGCCTGATGTGTGCGCCGCTAATTTCCGAAATCGACATTGACTCTTATCTGGCCTCCGGGCAGATTGAAGAGGTGCTTTGCGGCGGCGAGAACTACGATGGCGCGCGCCCGTGTCATTACTCCTGGGTGAAGAAGCTCTCGGAGCAGTGTCGCAACCACAATGTCACCTTCAATTTTATTGAGACCGGCACCACCTTTGTGAAAGGCGACACCACCTATCGCATACCCGACAAGCGAGTGCAGAGCCGGCAGGCATTCCTCTCGGGCCTTAGCTTCAAGGGCAAGGAGATGCATTTTAAGCTACACCAAGTGCAACCCACCCTGTTTAGTGTGCCCCAATACCGCCCATATTTCCGCCAGCATTGCGCCACTTGCGGCTCTCGGCTCACCTGCAACGGCTGCTCCGGCTGCGGTGCCTGCGACAAATAACCCCTCCCTACATACCGGGCGATTCCGAAACGGATACGTTTGAACCTTTGCCGGCTGAAATTGTAGTAACAGCGAAAGGATGTTTGAATATGAAAAACCGTACCGTTTTGTATGCTCTGATTTTGATTGCTGCTTGGAGCGTGACTCCGGGTGGCGCTATTGGAATGTGTGCCGCCGGAGGTGAGCCTGAAGAATCGGCAGGGTCGGCGCTCTCACCCGATTCTCCCCGGCGCCCGGCGCTCTCATTGGATTCTTGCCGGCAGTTGGCGCTTTCTAATAATCGGGAGCTGATGGGGGCACAGAAGCGAGTGGAGGCCGCTAAGGCGGCTAAACGCGCGGCCGCTACCGCCTATTTGCCCTCGCTCGACATCTCGGCCGCTTATTCCTATAACCAACATAATGTGGCCTTGCTGAGCGAGGATGCCAAGTTGCCTACCATGACACTCAACCCCTCCACCGGCAAGTATGACTACAATCTCACACTCGACCCTTCCACCGGCAAGCCGGTGCCCTCTGAGGTGGCTGTAATCCCCAAGAGTGCAATGACTTACAATCTGCACAATGTGGTGGTGGGCGCACTGACGTTGACACAGCCTATCTATATGGGTGGTGCCATAGGGGCCGCCAATGAGATTGCCGACTATGGCTCGCGCCTGGCCCTTTCGCAGAAGGAGTGTGAGCAGCAGAATCTGCTTTATGAGGTGGATGCGGCTTACTGGCAGGTGGTGGCTCTTGATTCTAAGACCTCGCTTGCTCGGAGCTATGTGGCGCTCATGGACACTCTCCTGGCCGATGTGGAGGCTATGAGGGATGAGGGAGTGGCCACTAACAGCGATTGTCTCACAGTGGATGTAAAGTGCCACGAGGCGCGACTGTCGCTCACAGAGGCGGAAGATGGCTTGGTGCTGGCTCGTATGGCTCTCTGCCGCCTTTGCGGGCTCCCTTTGGAGAGTGAGCTCGAGCTATCCTCGGGCCCGACGGGAGGTGAGGATGCCTGCTCGGAGCCGGAGGCCGAGGCTGCTGATATGCCGCAGGTGCTGGCTCGCCGACCCGACCTTGCCTCCCTGCGCAACGGTGTGGGTGTGCTTGAGGCCACAGAGCGGCTGGTGAAGTCGGATATGCTGCCAAAAGTGAGCCTGTTGGGGGTGTATAGGGTCACAAATCCCAACACCATCTCCGGCTTTGAGAATCGCTTTGGCGGTGGCTTTAGTGTGGGCGTGGCTCTCACCATGCCCCTCTGGAATTGGGGCCGCAACAGCCATAAATTGCAGGCAGCGCGATGCTCTACCATTGCGGCGCGTTTCTCGCTTGAGGATGCTCAAGAGGGGGTGGCCCTTCAGGTGAGGCAGGCGGAATTCAGGTGTAGAGAGGCGGTGGCCCGGCTGCGTCTCACCGAAGCGGGCCTGCGCAGCGCTGATGCCAATCTGCTCAATTCGCGCTTCGGATTTAGGGAGGGTGTCACTACCATCACCGACCTGATTATGGCCCATACAGCCTGGCTTCAGGCCCACAGCGAGAACCTCGACGCTCAGATTAATCTTGCGCTGAGTCGGGCCTATCGCAGCAAGGTGCTCGGTAATCTTTAACATTGAAAACACAAGGCTATGAAAAGGAAATTACAGACTCAGAGCCGCGAGGGCGGCAGTGGTGGCGGCAGCAGCTCGGCGGAGCGTAAGCGCAAGGGCGAAAAGGCGCTGCTTGTGAGCTTACTGGTGGTGATATTTGCAGTGGCGGCCATAGCAGTGGCAGGCCTTCTCTTCATGCCCTCGCCTCCCACTACGGTGGAGGGACAGTGTGCGGCCACCTCCATAAGAGTGTCGGGCGCACTGCCGGGCCGTGTGGAGCAGCTTTATGTGGAGGAGGGCGACACTGTGGCTCAGGGCGATACGCTGGTGCGGATTCACTCCTCGCTGGCCGACGCCAAGTTGCAGCAGGCCGAGGCGTTGCGCGATGTGGCCCGCACCACCAACCGCAAGGTGGATGCCGGCACACGTCCCCAGATAGTGAGCGCGGCTCGCGACCTTTGGCAGCAGGCTGAGGCGGCCCGCCGAATAGCTGAGACCACCTACCGGCGCATGCAGAATCTTTGCGACAAGGGGGTGGTGTCGCTCCAAAAGCGCGACGAGGCTTTGGCGGCTTTTCAGGCTGCCTCTTCGGCCGCCTCGGCTGCCAAGAGCCAATACGACCTTGCCCTGGCCGGAGCTCAGAGCGAAGACCGACAGGCGGCCCGTGACATGGTGAAGGCGGCTCAAGGCGGTGTGGCTGAGGTGGATGCGCTCTTGCAAGACAGCTACTTGCTGGCCCCTTGCCCCGGCATTGTCACCGAAATCTATCCGCATGAGAGTGAGCTGGTGGCCATCGGTGCTCCGGTGATGACCATTGAGAAGGCCGACTGCTATGCTGTGTTTAATGTCAGGGAGGATATGCTGGCGCAGCTGCCCCGCGGCAGTGTGGTGAGAGTGCAGATTCCGGCCCTGAAGCAGCAGGCCCTTATGCGGGTGTATTATGTGAAGGATATGGGTAGCTATGCCAATTGGCAAGCCACCAAGGCCACGGGCGATTATGATGCGCGCACCTTTGAGGTGAAAGCGCGTCCCGAAGAGCCGGTTGAGGGGTTGCTGCCCGGCATGTCGGTGATTTATCTGTCCACAGAGAGCCTCCCGGCTGCTTCCAATTCTAAATAGGTTAATGGCTATGCGCAATCTCGGAGTAATAGCAGTGGCGAGGCGCTCGCTTAGGCAGCTTGCAGGCAGCGGTGTGTATGTCTACGCCATGCTCCTTGCACCGCTATTTTGCATCCTGTTTCTCACCTCCCTGATGCACCGCGGCCTGCCGGTGAAGGCGCCGGCTGCGGTGGTGGATTGCGACAAGAGTGAGATTTCGCGCACCATCACTCGTAACATCAAGTCTATGCAGATGATAAATGTGGTGAGCTATCCGGATAATTTCGAGGCGGCTTGCGGGGCTATGGACCGGGGCGAAATCTACGGCTTCTTCTTCATTCCGCGTGACTTCCAACGCGACTTGCTCTCGGCCCGCTCGCCGGTGGTGACCTACTATTCCAACATGACCTACTTTGTGCCCGGCACCATGCTGTTTAAAGACTTCAAGACCGTAGCCACCTACACCAAGGCGGGGGTGATGAAGAGTGCGCTCGAGAATCTGGGCCTGAGTGAGCAGGCTATCGCTAACACCCTGCAGCCGCTCGACATTGAGGTGAGGGGGATTGGTAATCCGCAGACCAACTATGCTGTGTATCTGTGTAACAGCTTCTTGCCCGGTGTGCTTCAGCTCATGATATTGCTGGTCACGGCCCACAGTGTGTTGGTAGAGATTAAGCGTGGCAGCTCGCGGCGCTGGCTTAGGATGGCTCGCGGCAGTGTGGTGAAAGCTCTCTTTGGCAAACTGCTGCCGCAGACCCTCTGGTGGTGGTGCCTGGCCCTCTTCCTGGCCTCATGGCTCTTTAGCTACAACTGTTTCCCGATGTATGGCAGCCGGGGCGCGCTGATACTCTCGGAACTGCTGTATGTGCTTGCGTGCCAAGGATTTGCACTATTCATATGTTGCGCTCTGCCCAATCTGAGGCTTGCCCTCTCAGTGTGTGCGTTGGTGGGGATACTCAATTTCTCGGTTTCGGCCTACAGTTTCCCCATTGAGAGCATGTATGGCGCAATAGGCATATTCAGCTATCTGCTGCCGGCGCGCTATAATTTCTTGATTTACACAAATATATGTCTGAACGGCGAGCCGCTTTACTATTCGCGGCTCTATTTCGCGGCCTATATAGTGATTGCGTTGCTCCCCTTCACCCTGCTGTGGCGGTTGAAGCGGCGACTGCTCCGGCCTCTATATTTACCGTAACCTAAGGCCTATGCCCAATCTTATTGATCATGAGAGTGAAGATATTTGCAAAGATTAAGCGGAGCCTGAGGCGCATAGCCATGGTCTATGTGCGCGAGTTTGCCGTGTTGCGTTCCGACTTGGGCGTGTTGCTGTTCATGCTTTTCTTGCCGGTGGCCTATCCCATAGTCTATTCCTTAATCTACAATAAGGAGCTTGTGAGGGAGGTGCCGGTAGTGGTGGTAGACTCCGACCGCACCGCTGCCTCACGCGAGCTGGTGAGGCAGCTCGATGCCACCCCGCAAGTGCGCATCATAGGCTATGCCGCTTCGCTTCAGGAGGGCAAGCGAGCCATCTACGGAGCGAAGGCTTATGGACTTCTTGAGGTGCCTCGCGGGTTTGGCAAGGCGCTTGGCGGCGGCCGGGAGCAGGCTCACGCGGTGATGTATGCCGAGATGAGCTTGCTGTTGCGCTACAAGTCGTTGATGATGGCAGCCACCAATCTGATGCTCCACACTGCCCAAGAGCGCCAAGAGCAAAGGGCCGACCGCGCCGGCGCGCAGAGCTATATTACTGACGCCGATGCCCTGCCTATGCAGGTGGAATACAGACCTTTGGGCAACACTACAAGTGGCTTCGACTCCTTTATCATGCCCGGAATTTTGATACTGATACTCTCGCAGAGCCTGGTGCTGGCGGTGGCCATGAGGGGCGCGGCCTGCTTTGAACCCCGCCGCTTGGTGGGCTACAAGGCTTGCAACTATGTAGGGAGTGTGGCCGAAAGCATGGTGGGGCAGTGTTGTTGCTATCTCACAGTGATGCTCTTGCCGGTGATATGGCTTGTGCATGTGGTGCCGCTGTTGTTTCGATTCCCCATGGAGGGCTCCGGAGTGCAGATAGCGCTGTTTCTGTTGCCGCTCATGCTCTCATCAATAATGCTGGGCTATGTGCTGCGGGCAGTGGTCAGGGAGCGTGAGAACCTGTTTTTGGTGTGGATTGTGACTTCGGTGGTACTGCTGTTTCTCTCCGGGCTCACTTGGCCTATCTACGCCATGCCGGCCGGTTGGCGAGCCTTGGCCGCCCTCTTCCCCTCCACTTGGGGCATTGAGGGCTTCATACGCATGAACACCAACGGTGCTTCGCTCCTTGATGCCGGTGACGCATACCTGCACCTGTGGCTTCTGTGTGTGGCCTACGGGCTGGGAGCCTATGTGGTGGAGCGATTCCTGTGTCGCCCTCGCTGCAAATAGAGAGGAGGGCGTGCCGTATTTGAATTTCGGCACACCCTCCTCGGATATAATTTGATAGATAGGAACGGGGTCTTAGTAGTCGTATGAATAGTCGTCAAACGAGGTGCTGTAGGAGTAATCGTAGATTTCTTTGGCCGTATTAACTGAATAGACAATAAAGCATATGATGGCTATGATAGCTATCACTTCGAGCACGAATGCTATGATGGTGAGAGTGCGGGCCGAAGATTTCTTTCTATCGGCGGTGTCGAAGTCGCCCAGAGCAGCGGCTGCATTGGCGGCGTTGGCGTTGACCAAGCCGATGATTGCCAGCACAAGGCTCACAATATTGGTGAGTGCACCAAACACTATTGCCACAATGGCCCATACGTTCCAGGAGGTGTATTTTGTTGTGGCGGCAGGCTGTTCGTATGCCTGAGCTGCAGGAGCTGCGGGGGCTGCCGGCGGCACCGGAGCCTGATATGCGGGTGCTTGCGGCTGCGCCGATGCTTGATAAGGGGGCACCGGTGGCTGTGGAGGCATCTGCGGCTGTGGGGGCATCTGCGGCTGCGCCGGGGCCTGGATGAGTGCGTAGACGTCGGATACATTAAGCACGGTGGTCCAATCGGGTAGTCCTTCATGCCAAATCGGGGTCTCGGCTGTGATTGGCTGTTGTTGCAATTGCTCTAAAGTGAAGGGACCTAACTGGTTGCCTTCAAGGATGATGTAGTATTCCATAATCTGTGATGGTAAAAGATTAATATTAGATGTTTAAATGATTTGCGATGATTTGGGTGGCGCCGAGTTTTGAGTTGATATATTCGGCGGCAGCCTTGCCGGCGGCGAGGCGAGGGGCGGTCTCGGAAGCTGTGAGGGTGGATAGCAAGGTGTGGAGGGAGTCGGTGTCGGCCACGGAGAATCCACCACCGGCGGCTATAATCTCGCGGGCCTCAATAAATTTGTGGTGGTTGGGACCGAAAATCACCGGTATGCCGTAGACGGCAGCCTCGTTGATGTTGTGGATGCCTACGCCGAACCCACCGCCTATGTAGGCTATCTGAGCGTAGCGGTAGGCGCTGGACAGCAGGCCGAAGCAGTCTATTATCAGGCAGTCGGCACCTTGGAGCAGTGAGGTCTCGGCCTCGACTTCCGAGAGGAGCACCGCCTTGCACTCCGGAGCGAGTCGCGCCTTGATGGAGGCGAGGCGTTCGGGTGAAAATTCGTGGGGCGCAATTATCGACTTGGCTATGGCTTGATGCTTTTTCAGCCAACTGAAATAGTGGTCTTCATCGGCACCCCAGCTGCTGCCGAATATTATGGTGGTGCGGGGCGATGAGCCGGCAAATTGCTCAATGAGAGGCAGGGGGCGGGTGGAGCGCATAATGTCGGTGACGCGGTCGAAACGTGTGTCGCCGGCCACCACTGCGTTCTCAATGCCGATGGATTGGAGCAGCGCCTTGCTGTCGGCATCTTGCACAAATATTCGGGTGAAATATTTTAGCCAGTTGGAGGCCCAAGAGCAGCGGCGGGAGAAGTATTTCTGCTGCGGACGGAAGGTGGCGCTGATGAGGTAGGTGGGTATCTCCAATTCGTGTAGGAGCTGGAGGTGGTTGCGCCATATCTCATATTTCACAAATATGGCCATCCGGGGGTTGACAGCTTTCAGAAATTGCTTGGCCCGGCGGCGAGTGTCAAACGGCATGTAGCACACACAGTCGGCGCCGTCGTAGTTCTTGCGCACCTCATAGCCCGAGGGGGAGAAGAAGGTGAGCAGAATCGGGGTGTCGGGGTGCCGGCGGCGTATCAGCTCCATCAGGGGGCGTCCCTGTTCAAATTCGCCCAGTGAAGCGGCGTGGACCCATATAGGGCGGTC